>DASTIQ010000094.1 GCA_035717485.1 Thermoanaerobaculia bacterium
TGATCGGGATCCGGACGCGCGGCGTCCCGCTCGCCGAGCGCCTCGCGCGCACGCTCGAGAAGAACGAGGGGATCCGGCCCGCGACGGGATCGCTCGACATCACGCTGTATCGCGACGACCTCTCGACGGTCGGCGCCCAGCCCCTCCTCCGGAAGACGGAGCTCACCTTCGACATCAAGCCTCGCGTCGTCATCCTCTGCGACGACGTGCTCTACACCGGACGCACGATCCGCGCGGCGCTCGACGGCCTGAGCGACTACGGCCGCGCGAAGGCGATCCGCCTGGCCGTGCTGATCGACCGCGGCCACCGCGAGCTGCCGATCGAGGCGAACTACGTCGGAAAACGGGTTCCCACCTCGTCGCGGGAACACATCCAGGTCCACTTCCAGGAGACCGACGGCATCGACGAAACCTGGATCATGGAGCGCGGGTGACGAAAGCGGGCCTCCGGTCGAAGGACCTGCTCGGGATCGAGCCGCTCGATCCCGAGGAGATCGGGTTGATCCTCGACACCGCCGAGTCGATGGCGGAGATCGGCCGGCGCGAGATCAAGAAGGTTCCGGCTCTCCGCGGGCGGATGGTCGTGAACCTGTTCTTCGAGGCCTCGACCCGCACCCGCTTCTCGTTCGAAACGGCGGAGAAGTGGCTGTCGGCCGACACCCTGAACTTCGCCGCGAAGGGAACGTCCGTCGAGAAGGGGGAGACGCTCCTCGACACCGCGAAGAACCTCGAGGCGATGTCCCCCGACTTCCTCGTCATCCGGCATTCCTCCCCGGGAGTCCCGCATTTCCTCGCGAGCCAGCTGAAGACGCGGGTGATCAACGCCGGAGACGGCGCGCACGAGCATCCCACGCAGGCGCTCCTCGACGCCCTGACGATCCGCCAGCGGAAGAAGAGCTTCGAGAACCTCAAGGTGGCGATCGTCGGAGACATCGCGCACTCGCGCGTCGTGCGGTCCAACGTCTGGTGCCTCACGAAGCTCAAGGCGAAGGTCACCCTCTGCGCCCCGCCGACGCTGATGCCGGTCGACATCGAATCGATGGGGGTCTCGGCGACGTCCGATTTCGAGGAGGCGCTCTCCGGGGCCGACGTCGTGATGATGCTCCGCGTCCAGATCGAGCGCGGCGGAAAGATGGCGTTTCCCTCCTCCCGCGAGTACTTCGCGAGATACGGCCTCACGCGCGAGCGCCTCGCGCTCGCCCGCCCCGACGCGATCGTGATGCATCCCGGACCGATGAACCGGGGCGTCGAGATCTCCTCCGAGATCGCCGACGACGCCGACCGCTCGGTGATCCTGTCGCAGGTCGCCAACGGCGTCGCGGTGCGGATGGCGGTCCTCTACCTCCTCGCCGGCGGGACGCCGCGGGCCTGGCAGGAGGGCGCGTGACCCGCCTCCTGCTGCGCGGCGGCCGCGTGGTGGATCCGGCCGCGCGGCGCGACGGCATCGCCGATCTCCTCGTCGAGAACGGCCGGTTGTCGCGGATCGGGGAGAGACTCGACGCCGCGAGCGCGGACGTCGTGGACGCCTCCGGGAAACTCGTGTTCCCGGGTTTCATCGATCTCCACGTCCACCTCAGGGAACCCGGCTTCGAGTACAAGGAATCGATCCTCTCGGGCGCGCAGGCCGCCGCCGCCGGCGGGTTTTCCGCGGTGTGCGCGATGGCGAACACCGACCCGGTGAACGACCATCGCACGGTGACGCGCTGGATCGCCGACCGGGCGCGGGAGGCCGGCTTCTCGCGCGTCTACCCGATCGGGGCGATCACGAAAGGAATGCGCGGCGAGGAACTCTCGGAATTCGGCGAAATGAAGGAGGCGGGAGCGGTCGCCGTCTCCGACGACGGCCGCTGGGTCGCGAACGGCTCCGTCATGCGGCGCGCGCTCGAGTACGCGACGCTCTTCGATCTCCCCGTCGCGACCCACGCCGAAGACGAGTCCCTTTCGGGGCGCGGGGCGATGAACGAAGGACGGGTCTCGACCCGGCTCGGCCTCTCGGCGCAGCCGGCGGAGGCCGAATCGATCGCCGTCGCGCGCGACCTCACGCTCTGCGAGCTCGCCGGGGGGCGCCTCCACGTCTGCCACGTCTCGACCGCGCGGTCGGTCGCGCTGATCCGGGAGGCGAAGGCGCGGGGCGTCCGGGTCACGTGCGAGGTCACGCCCCACCACCTCTTTCTGACGGACGAGGAGGTCGCGCGCTCGGGATTCTCGACCGCGACCAAGGTGAACCCGCCTCTCCGCGGAGAGCGGGACGTGGCGGCCCTCCACGAAGCGCTCCTCGACGGGACGATCGACGCGCTCGCGACCGACCACGCGCCGCACCATGCCGACGAGAAAGCCGTCGACTACGAGTCCGCGCCGTTCGGGCTGGTCGGACTCGAGACGGCGGCGTCGCTCTTCCACGACCGCCTGGTGCGCACGGGACGCGTTCCCGTCGCCCGGATGGTCGAGCTCTTCTCCGGCGGCCCGGCGCGGGCGTTCTCGCTTCCCGGCGGCGGTCTCGTCGAGGGGAAGGACGCCGATTTCACCGTGTTCGATCCGGCCGCCGAAGTCGAGGTCGATCCGCGGGCGTTCCGCTCCCGCGCGCGGAACACGCCGTTCGCCGGAGCGCGGCTCACCGGCGCCGTCGCGGCGACCTACGTCGCCGGAAGAGAGGTCTACCGGAGACCGTGAAACCACGGCCGAAACGAATCGTGATCGTCGACGATTCCGACGCGGCCTGCGCCATGTTCCGGGACATCCTGACGGAACGCTACGGCACGGGGGTCTCCGTCGAGACGTACGTCACTCCGTTGAACGCCCTCGCGAAGGTGGACGGCACGATCGATCTGCTCGTGGTCGATCTCGAGATGCCGCACGTCGACGGGAAGAAATTCCTCGAGTACGCGATCGAGCGCGGCGTCGCGCGGTCGAGGGTGATCGTCACGTCGGGACGCGACGCGGACGAGCTGCACACGATCTTTCCGGCCGGCGCATGCCTCGCGGTGATGAACAAGACGGAGCCGAAGCAGCGCGAGGCGTTCACGATGATCCTCGACTCGATCGTGAAACGATGAGCCGGAGCCGGCCGTTTGTCGTCTTCCTCGCGGCGGCCGCGGCGTCGTTCCCGGTCGCCGGCGGAGATCCTTCGACCGGCGCGGCCCCCCGGCGGGCGGAAGTCCGCCGCGCCGAATGGGCGCGCCGGATGGAGGACCTGTCTCCCGCTTCGGGAGCCGCCGCTCTTCCCGTCGAGATCCGCGTCGCTCCGTCGGCCGAAGCGCAGGCGGCGGACGACGGCGACACCGCGTTCGCGACCTATGCGATCCGCCATCACCGCGTCGAGGTGCACGTCGCCGCCGACGCCCCCGAGCGCGTCGATCTCGTCTCTCCCGCGCTCGCCTCCGCGCGCTTCCTCGCCGCTCACCCGGAGGCCGCGCGTCGGCCGGTTCTCCTGGCGGGATACGGCGCGTTCCGCGCCGGGACCTGGTGGGGTCGCCCGGCGGCCGGCTGGGCGGCGATGCTCCGCGCGGCCGGGGCGCTCCCGGACGCCACCGACCTGTGCCGGGAAGGGGGAATCGCGGCGACGCCTTCGATGCTCGCGGTCGGCGCCGCGGCCGCCGCCGTCGACGCCTGGGCGCGCGCCGACGGAGAGGACGCGGTCGAGGATGCGCTCGCGGCCGGCGACGCTCCGGTCGCGCGGATCCGGGCGGCGCTCGCCGACGCGGCGGCGCGGCCGTTTTCCGCCCCTCGTCCGCGCCCGCTTCCGCGGGATCCGCTTCGCGGCGTCACCTTCGCGATGGAGAACTCCGTTGCGGGCTCCTATCTCTCGCGGCGCTCGTCGGCGACGCTCGGACGGCTGCGGAGCGACGGCGCGAACGCGGTCGCGGTGATCCCGTACGCCTTCCAGCGCGGCGCCGACGCGCCCGAGCTGCGTTTCCCCGGCCGGAATCCCCGCGGCGAGACGGACGAGGGCGTCCTTCGCGCGATCGAGAACGCCCGCGCCCGCGGGATGGCGTCGCTCGTGAAGCCGCAGATCTGGCTCTGGCGGGGCTTCACCGGCGACATCGCGATGCGGTCCGACGCGGACTGGAAGGAGTGGTTCCGGCAGTACCGGGCCTACCTGGTCCGCTATGCCGTCGTCGCGGAAGCCGCGGGCGCGGAGATGTTCGACGTCGGCGTCGAGCTCTGCGCGACCGAGCGCCGGGAGCGCGAATGGCGCGAGACGATCCGGGCCGTCCGCGCCGCGACGGGGGCTCCGCTCGTCTATTCCTGCAACTGGGGGAAAGGCGTGGACGCCGTCCCGTTCTGGGACGCGCTCGACGCGATCGGCGTGGATTTCTACGATCCGCTCTCCGCGGCCGGCAACCCGACCGACGCCGAGCTCGCGGCGGGCGCGCGGGGGGCGGCGCGGCCGCTCGCCGCCGCGTCCGCGCGGTTCGGAAAGCCGGTGTACCTGACGGAAGTCGGATTCCCGTCGGTCGCGGGGGCATGGCTCGCGCCGAACGACGAGGAGTCTCCGCGTCCCTTCTCGGCGAAGGATCCGGCCCGCTGCGCGCGGGCGGTGTTCGCGGCGCTCGCCGGCGAGAGCTGGTGTCGGGGGATGTTCTGGTGGAAGGCGTTCTCCGACGGCCACGAGGCCGAAACGGGGCGCAAGAGCTTCAACGTCCTCGGCCGCCCGATCGAGGCGGCGATCCGAGAGGGATTTCGAAAGATGGGGCAGACGCGGATTCCGGACGGATCGACGCGTCCGGACTGATCGGCGCCGGCGGACGATCGACGGACGGCGTCGATACGCCCGGGCTCTAGTTGATGGTTTTCGGGTCGGGCGGAAACCGCTCTTCGAGGACCCGCACGAGCTTCGGGCGGACGAGCAGCTCGAACTGGTCGTGGCTTCCCGGAAAGAGCCCCTCGACGGCGCTCTCGGCGCGGGCGATCAGCTCGAGACCCTTCTCGAGCGTCAACGACGGCTCCTGCGAGAGGACGCTCGCGGTGAGGTCGACGATCAGCCGCAGGCGTCGGAGCCGTTTCTGCTCGTCGAGGAGGGCGGCGGCGTCGTGGACGGGAGTGGGTTCGCTCGCCACGGGAGAATGATCGCACGTCGGGCGCGATTTTTGAAGCCGGGGTTCGCGTATATTCGGATCCGGTGATCGATGCGGCGGTCGAGGCGGCCCGGCGGGGCGGAGAGATCCTCCTCTCCTGGTGGCGCAAGCTTCCGGCGGGATCCGTCGAAGAGAAGGCGCAGAACGACTTCGTGTCGAGGGCGGATCGCGAGAGCGAGGCGGCGATCGTCGAGACGCTGCTCTCCCGCCATCCCTCCGACGGGATCCTCGGCGAGGAAGGCGCGAGCCGGACCGGGACGAGCGGGCGGGAATGGATCATCGATCCGCTCGACGGGACGTCGAACTTCATCGCGGGGTTTCCTTTCTGGTGCGTGTCGATCGCGGCGCGGGAGAACGGGAGCGTCGTCGCGGGGGTCGTCTGGGATCCTCTCCGGCAGGAAATGTACGCCGCCCAGCGCGGTGCCGGCGCCTTCCGGAACGGAGAACGCATGCGGGTGTCGGCGCGGCCGTCCGCGCGGGGCGCGTTTCTCGCGACCGGATTTCCGTTCCGCGCCCACGAGAAGATCGACCGGTACCTCGCGATCTTTCGCGCGCTGTTCCTCGAGGCCCGGGCGATTCGACGCGCGGGGAGCGCGGCGCTCGACCTCGCCCAGGTCGCGGCCGGAGTCTTCGACGGCTTCTTCGAATTCCGGCTGTCGCCCTGGGACATCGCGGCGGGCGCGGTGCTGATCGAGGAGGCGGGAGGCGCGCTCCGCGATTTCGAGGGAGGCGCCCGCTACCTGGAGACCGGCGACGTGATCGCCGGCTCGGCGGGGGTCGTGGACCGCATCCTGGAGATCGTGCGCGTCGAGACCGGTTCCTGATCCCGGGAAAGCCCGCCGTTCAGGGGACGCAGAGGACGGAAGCGGTCGTCCGCCGCAGGACCCTCTCGGTCGTCGATCCGAGCACCATCTCGACGATCCGCCCGTGGCCGTGCGATCCGATGGCGATCAGGTCGTTTCCGGGTATGCGCGAGAGGAGAACATCCTCCGGGTGGCCCTCGGCGGCGATGAATTCGAAGCGGATGGCGAAGGCCTCGAGCGCCCGCGCCGCGGCGGTCCGCCGGGCCTCGGAATCTTCCGCCGACCCGGCGCTGACGACGTCGAGAGGAAGGTTCAGCGCGGCGCAGATCTCGCCGGCCGCGCGGAGAGCGCGCGTGGCGCGCTCGGACCCGTCGAACCCCGCGACGGGCCGGCGCAGCGGGGCCGCGTCCGAGGGGGAGAGGAGCGCCGGCGCCGCGAGACGGCGCAGCAGGGCGTCGGCATGGCTCCCGAGACCCTTTCCCCGGCCGGCGCCGGTGCCGTGGAGGCCGAGGAAGACCAGGTCCGCCTGGGCGGCGGCGCGGGCGAGCTCGGAGACCACGAGTCCCTCGACCATCGTTCCCGACCCCCGGACGCCCGCAGCGTCGCACTTGGCCTCGAAATCCGAAACGATCGCCTGGCCGACCGCGCGGAGCGCCGTCCGAAGCTCGCCGGAGAGATTGAGGAACGGCTGGAAACCGACGGAGCCGGAGAGATCGGCGATGAAGCTCGCCTCGAGCTGGGCGGTGTCGAGCACGTGGATGCCGGCGAGCGACGCTCCGAGCGGGGGCGCGAGCTGGAAAGCCCGCCGGAGCGCGGCATCGGATCCGGGGGAGCCGTCCAGGGCGATCAGGAAACGGCGCGTCATCGGCTCATGTTACCGCGTCAACCGACGATGATCCCGGCGTAGCCGACGACGGAGTCCGTGTCGCCGGTCCGGTCGCCGCTGTCGGCGCGCGCCACGATCTCGGCCCGGGAGACGCCCCGGCGCCGCGCGGCGACGAGGAGCGCGGTCGCGGGCAGGAATCCGCACATCGAGATTTCGTGCTCGACGACCGCGGCGAAGAGTCCATCCGGATCGATCCGCTCGATCGCCGCGAAGGCGAACGCGTTCTTCGCGTCGCCCGTCTTCCGCGACTCGTAGTGGTTCATGTCCGACGAAGCGAGAAGGAGGATCGGTTCCGCGGCTTCCGCGGCGGCATCGGCGCAGGCCTCTCCGATTTCGTGGCAGAGCGCGAGGGAGGGCGCCCCGATGCAGATCGGGACGATCGTCGCGCCCGGCGACCAGACCTGGAGGAACGGCAGCTGGACCTCGAGAGAGTGCTCGCGCCGGTGGGCCATGCTCTCGCGCTCCAGGTGCGGGCACGCGTCGAGGAGCCGCGCCGCGAGCGGCTCGTCGATCTCCACGTCGCCGAGAGGAGTCGTCCAGCGGTCGTGGTCGTCGATCGAAGCCGGGGGACCGAGTCCGGTGTGATTGGGCCCGAGGAGGACGATCCGGCGGGCCGGCTGGAGCCGCGCGTACACGGCGCCGGCGACCGCGCCGGAGTAGATGTAGCCGGCGTGCGGGACGACGGCGCCGAACGCCGGACGCGGCGCCGTCGGCTTCCCGAGACATTCCCGCACGTCGGCGGAGAGGGCCCCGGGGTCCCGGGGGTAGAACGCTCCGGCGACGGCGGGCGGGCGCGGGCTCCGCATGACGGGAGCTTAGCATCCGGATTCGGGAGGATGTTCGATGCGATCGGCGGATCGGCGGGTCAGTCGACGAGAACGGTGGCCTGGGCCCTTCGATCTCCGACCGCGGCGGTCACCACGGCCGTCCCCGGCTTGAGGCCCGTGATCGTGCCGTCGCCGAGCACCCGAACGATCTCGGGGGCGCTCGCCGCGAGCTGGGCGCCCGCGTCGGCGATCGGAAGGCCGTTCTCGTCGTACGCCGTCACGGAGAGCTTCTGGCTTTCGCCGACGCGGAGAATCGCCGTCTCCGGGCGCAATTCGATCCGGGACACGTTCCGCACGTCGATCTGGATCTCCGATTCGGCGACGAGATCCCCGACGCGCGCCGTGACGATCGTCTTGCCGGTGGCCCGCGATTCGACGGTGCCGTCGCGCCGGACGGAAGCGACCTTCGGGTCGGTGACGATCCAGGCGACGGCCGGGATCGTGGCGGGCTTGTTCGCCGAGTTCTTTCCGGTCACCTCGAGCTTCGAGACGGTTCCCGCCGGCCCGACCAGCCTCAGGAGCGCCGGGGCGAGCTCGATCTTCGACAGGTCGACGACCTCGACGGCGACCGACGCGGAGAGGTTTCCCGCGGAAACCGTGACGGTCGCCTTCCCCGGGCGCTTCGGCTCCACGTGTCCCGAGCCGGAAACCTGGACGATCGTGGTATCGGAACTCGTCCATTTGAGCGGCGGCATTTCGGAGACCGACGTCCCCTTCGAATCGACGGCGCGGACCGCGATCTCCTTCGACTGCTCGGTGCCGTAGATCGTGAGCCGCCGCGGATTGGCCTCGAGCGAAACGGCCTTCGGCCGGCAGGCGGCGAGCAGGAGAACGGCGAGGACGGCGGCCGCGAGCCGAAAACGTCCCGACGGGGAGGGCGCCTTGCGAGTCATGCGCGGCGGACGATAACACGACGCCTGCACGATTAGAATGACCGTGTGTGGAACGCGATCCTCTGGGCCGCCGTGCTGCGGATCGCGGCCCCCGACGCGTCCGTCGTGCGCGTGGGCACCATCCGGATCGAGAGCAACGACGTCTTCTCGGCCGACGAGGCGTCGAAAGGCTGGGTGTATCGCGCCGCCAACGCGATCCACATCGAAACCCGCCAGAGCTTCCTCCGCGAGCAGCTCCTGTTCCGGGAAGGCGATCCCCTCGACATCGCTCTCCTCGCGGAGACGGAGCGCAACCTCCGCGCTCTTCCGTTCATCAAGACCGCCTCGGTCACGGCTTCCGCTCCGCACGACGGGGTGAGCGACGTGCTCGTCGTGACGCAGGACGCCTGGACGACCGAGCCGGGGGGTTCGTTCGGCTCCAAGGGAGGCCGCACGACGTACAGCTTCGAGCTCACCGAGACGGATCTCCTCGGACGCGGCCAGCTGCTGTCGCTCGCCTACGCGAAGGAGACCGAGCGCACGACCCGGTCGATCCTCTTCCAGGATCCGTATCTGTTCCGGCCGTTCTGGAAAGGGCGGATCTTCCTGGCCGACAATTCGGACGGGAGGCAGCGGGAGTTCGAGCTCGCGCGGCCGTTCTACTCGTTCTCCGCCCCCTGGAGCGCGGATGCGCTGGTGTCCCGGCTCGAACAGGAGGACAAGCTCTACGCCAACGGCGAGACCGCGACCGTGTTTCGCCAGACCCACCAGGAGCTCCTCGCCTCGTACGGCCGGGCCCTGCAGTCGAGCGAGCTCGAGGCCAACCGCCTGACCGGGGGGATCGATTTCCTCGAGGACTCGTTTTCCCCGATTCCCGAGCAGCCCCAGGCCGTTCCGGCTCCCCGGAAGTTCCGGTACCTGTTCGCGACCTTCGAGCACGTGGAGAACGCCTTCGAGACGCTGAACTACGTGAACCGGGACTCGCGCTACGAAGACTTCAATCTCGGGTCGCGCATCTTCGCGCGCGCCGCCTTTTCCCCCGCCGCGTTCGGCGCGCCCGCCAACAGCGCGGCGGGCGCGCTGGAATGGTCCGGAGGGGTCCTGTTCAGCGACGACGCGTTCGCGCAGGCCGACGTCTTCGTGGAGAGCCGGTTCGACGGCGGCCCCCAGGACACGATCCTCTCCACGTTCGCGGGGTACGTCCGCCGATTCCGGCTGACGCGGATCCCCCAGACTTTCGTCGCGCGCGTGCAGTTCGACCGCGGATGGCGGCTCGACCCGGAGATCCAGTTCGAGGCGTCCGGCGCGACCGGACTCCGCGGCTACCGCCTGCACGCGATGACGGGCGACAAGCGACTGCTCGTCAACGTGGAGCAGCGGTTCTTCTCGGAGCGCGAGTACCTGCAGCTCTTTTCTCCCGGCGCGGTGGTCTTCGTCGACGCGGGGACGGCGGTTCCGCGCCAGACGTCTCTGACGTTCTCCCAGATCAAGGCCGACGCCGGGATCGGCCTCCGGATCGCGATCGCGCGCGCCGGAGGAAACAACATCCTCCGGATCGACGTCGCGTATCCCTTTCAGAGGGACGCGCAGGGTCGGAAGGGCCTCCTCGTGTCCTTCTCCTCCTCCCAAGCCTTCACGTTTCACCGCACGAGCGCGAGCGGGGAATGAGACCGGCATGAACCGTGGCTCGCTCGGCGGCGCGCGGGTCGCCGTCGTCCTCGGGTCCGGCGGGGGCGCCTTCGCCGAGCGCCTCGAGAGCGCGCGGCGGACGCCGTTCGCGGCCCTGCGCGGTTTCGCGGTTCCGTCGGTTCCCGGGCATGCGGGGGAGCTCCTCGTGGGGCGGCTCGGAGGAGCGGCGTTGGCCGTCCTTTCGGGCCGCGTCCACGCCTACGAGGGTCACCCGCTGGAGCGCGTCGTCTATCCGGTGCGGGCGCTCGCGCGCGCGGGAATCCGGGCCGTCATCCTGACCAACGCCGCCGGCGCGATCCGGCGATCGTGGAAGCCCGGAGACCTCATGATCGTCGCCGATCATCTCAACGCGATCGGAGATCCGCTCGCGGGACGGAAGCCGCGCGGCCGGTTCCTCGACATGACCGGGGCATATGATCCGGCGTTCCGCCGGGCGGCCCGGGCGTCGGCCCGGCGTCTGGGAATGCCGGTCCGGGAAGGCGTCTACGCGGCCGTGACGGGGCCTTCCTACGAAACGCCGGCGGAGATCCGGATGTGGCGAGTCCTCGGCGCCGACGCGATCGGGATGTCCACCGTGCCCGAGGTGATCGCGCTGAGGCAGGCGGGGGTTCGCGTGCTCGCGATCTCCCTGATCTCGAACATGGCGTCCGGCCTCGGAGCGAATTCGCCGGACCACACCGCCGTGCTCGCCGAAGGGGCGAAGGCCGCCGCCCGATTCGGCGACCTTCTGGAGGACCTCCTTCCTCGCGTGGACCGGCTCGTCCGAGGGTAACACCCCGCCAAATTGGCATTTCGCATCGGACTCGAGCTTTCCGGCGGGGTGGTCCCCCGCGGGGAGTCCCTCGGATTGCCGTTTTTCACACCTAAACTCTTGTTTTTCATTTCTTTCGGCGGTTCCGGCCGATATAATTCCGGCAGTCGAAAATGGAGGTGGAATGAGCTCTCTGGCCGCGCTCCGGCTGAATCAATTCGGAGTTCGTTTCTACGAAGTTCTCCTTTCCGGTGTCGACGTCCAGAAAATCGTCCATTTCGAGGTGCTGAACTACAGCGCCAACGATCGTCCGACGCTCGGGGGCGCGCGCCGAAAGGCGAAAGGTCTCGTCAACTGGGAATTCCTCGAAAAGAAGATCTCCGCGTCGGGCGAAGCGTTCCAGCGGCCGATCATCGAGCGAAAGATCAACGAGCTCGTCAACTACTACCTGCAGTGCGCCGAATCGGGAACGCTCCCCGCGATCCCGGGGAGCGTGCTGCTCGTCTCGGACCGTCGCCTGGATTTCACGCCGACCCGCGACAACGCCGACTTGGGCACGGTGAAGCTCCCCGAGCAGCCCGGAACCATGCGGGCGCTCGACGGGCAGCACCGGCTGCTCGCCCTCCACCAGCTCGCCGAAAAGCACAACCTGACGGACTTCCAGGTTCCCGCGGTCGTCTTCGATTCGTTGACGGCGGACCAGGTCGTCGAGCTCTTCGTGACGATCAACAGCAAACATACGAAATTGAACCCCTCGCACCTGATCTCTCTCGCCGGGCGACGCCTGTATCGCGACGAAAACCTCGCCTCGGCGCACGACGTGATCCGGGGACTCAACGAGGACGAGCACTCGCCGCTGCACGGGCAGATCAAGGTCCTCGGCGTGGGGAAGGGGACGGTGACCCAGGCGTCCCTCGCCGACGAGCTTCGCGACGTGTTTTCGGCGATGGCGGCGGCGGGACCGCGGACGTCGAAGGAGTTCCGCGAGAACGCGAAGCGGTTCTTCCTCAACTACTTCAAGGCGATCGAGAAAGTCTTCCCGAAAGCATTCGCGTCGCGGAAGTATTCGATCAAGACCGGCATCGCGCTGCGCGCGTTCCTCCGCGTGTCGCCGCACGTGATCGCGATGATCCGGCACCGCGGCGGCGATCTCTGGTCCGCGGGCGAGCTGCACGCCGCGCTCCTCCCGTGGGCGGAGTCGATCGGAGACGCACGCTTCGAGACCGAGGCGATGTGGAAACAGCGTTCGACGGGCGGGACGCGGTCGACGGTGGAAGTGCTGGTCAAGGAGCTCAAGCAGGGCCTTCTCGTGTAGCCGGCGCGGCGATGCATCGAGCCGGGCGGCTCGCGTCCCGCCGGGCTCGCGCCTCCGCCCGGTCGCCCTCCGCAGTCGTGAATCGTCCGGTGTCCCCGGGGGAGCGGAGTCACCCGCGAGCGGGTCGTGCCGCCACGGTCGAGTCGCTCGTTCGACGAGCCGCCCGGCCGCCACGCGCTACCGTTCCCCGAGCAAGCTCCCGCGACGGTCAGGCGTAGAGGCCGCGCACCATCGTGTCGTGCGCGACGCGTGAGATGCCGAGCATGTACGCGGCGATCCGGTAGCTGACCTCGTACTTCTTCGCCATCTCGACGACGTCGTTGAACGACTGGACCATGATGTCCTCCAGCCGTTCGTTGACCTCCGCCTCGCGCCAGAAGAAACCGGCGCGGTCCTGCACCCATTCGAAATAGGAGACCGTCACGCCCCCGGCGTTGGCGAGGATGTCGGGAACGACGACGATCCCGCGGTCCCGGAAGACGTGGTCGGCCTTCTGCGTCGTCGGACCGTTGGCTCCTTCGACGATGATGCGCGCATGCACCTTTCCGGCGTTGTGGCCGCGGAGCTGGTTCTCGTTGGCCGCCGGCACGAGGATGTCGCACGGGTGCTCGAGGAGCTGCTCGTTGGTGATCGTGTCCGCGCCCGCGAATCCTTCGAACGAGCGCTTCTTGCCGTAGTGCTCGAGAACGGCCGGGATGTCGAGCCCGCCGTCGTTGACGATTCCGCCGCGGATGTCCGAGACGGCGACGACCTTCGCTCCCGCCGCATGGCACATCTTGGCGGTGATCGAGCCGACGTTTCCGAATCCCTGGACGGCGACCCGCGATCCGGCGAGCTCGAACCCGTTGGCGCGCGCCGCCTCGCGCGCGATGATCATGAGACCGCGCCCGGTCGCCTCGACGCGTCCGCGAGACCCGCCGATCGTCAGCGGCTTTCCGGTCACGACGGACGTGACCGTGTGCCGCATGTGCATCGAGTAGGTGTCCATGATCCACGCCATCGTCTGCGGCGTCGTCCCCATGTCGGGGGCGGGGACGTCGCGCTCCGGGCCGATCAGGTCGAGGATCTCGGCCGTATACCGGCGGGTGATTCGCTCGAGCTCCGACGTCGAGAGCGAAGGCGGGTCACAGATCACGCCGCCCTTGGCGCCCCCGAACGGGATGTTGACGACGGCGCACTTCCAGGTCATCCACGCCGCGAGGGCCCGGACTTCGTCGAGCGTCACGTTCTTGTCGAACCGGATCCCCCCCTTGCCGGGGCCGCGGGCGATGTTGTGGAGCACCCGATAGCCGACGAAGACCTCGATGCGTCCGTCGTCCATCGAGACCGGAATCGAGACCTTCGTCTCGCGGACCGGTTCCCGGAGGACCTTGTAGAGGCCGGGATCGAGGGAGAGCTTCTGGGCCGCGACGTCGAACCGCGACATCATCTCTTCGAACGGGTTGTCGGAATCGACGCCCTGGGGGCGGGTGATGATCGTCGTCTTGTTCATCAGGTCGGAGACATCCGCCCGCGCGGCATCTCCGTCGATCATCGGCATGTTGCCGCTGCTTTCCATTTTTGTCACGGAATCTCCTTCTTGGTAGGCTCGAATTCTATCGAAATCGACCGGGGCGGCAAGGAAAACCCCGGAGGCTTTCCTTCGTAATAGGAGAGGGTGGGGAGTGGACGACGCGCTCTCGGATGAAGAGATCGTCGCGCGGGTCGTCCGCGGCGAGGGAGACCTCTTTCCCTTGCTCGTCCGCCGCTACCAGTCCCGGCTCGTCGCCCATCTGGCGCGGGTGGTCGGCAGCCGCGAGGAAGCGCTCGACCTGTCCCAGGAGATCTTCTTGAAGGTTTTCCAGGCCCTCCCGCGGTACAACGCGGAATACAAGTTTTCCACGTGGATCTTCCGGATCGCGTCGAACGCCGGAATCGATTTCCTCCGGAAACGGCGGATCCGCACGGTCTCGATGGACGCGCCCCCGCCCGGCGACGGGGAGGAAAACGCCGCTCCGCGGGAATTCCCCTCCGCCGGCCTCGACCCGTACGGGGAGCTCCGGAACGAGGAGCGGAGGGCGAAAATCGGGCGCGAGATCGCGGCTCTCCCCCCCGAATTCCGCGAATTGATCGCTTTGCGCCATTTCGCGGGCCTTTCCTACGAAGAGATCGCCGACGCCAAGAAAATGCCGCTCGGGACCGTGAAAAATAAACTTTTTCGCGCCCGGGCCGTTTTAAAGACCAGGTTGGCAGGAGAGCTGATTTGAACTGCACGCGGCCGCTCGACGCCCTCGACCTCGAAGCGCTGGCTTCGGGGGAGGCGCCGATTCTCGTCCCGGATGCGAGGGAGCACGTCCAGTCGTGTCCCGACTGCGGACGGCGGCTCGACGCGTTCCGGGCTCTCGGAGAATGGCTCTCGGACGTCTCGATTCCGCCGGTTCCGGAAGGCTTCGTCGAGCGGATCGACCGCCTGCGGGGCTTCTCCGCGGCCGAGGCGCGGTCCTGGCGGGTCTGGCGCGTTCCCGCGCTCGCTTCGGCCGGCCTCCTCGCCGGGTCGGCCGTGCTCCTCTCCCTCCCGGCCTTTTCCGCCGGCGAGCAGGCGGGCTTCCTCGGAACGCTCGCGCTCGAATGGAAGTCCCTGCTCCTCTGGCCCGTGTCGCTCCTCCGTTCCCTTCCGGCGGCGGTGGCGGCATTCTCGGACGTGCTCCTGCGCGATCGCGGATTCGCGGCGCTCTCGATCCTGTTGATGCTTCCCGCCGGCTTCGGGGTGACCCGCCTCTGGGCGCGGCACGCGATCCGAAAGTGATCCCGCCCGCCACGCGCGGAAGCTCCGCGGGGCGACGCCGGCGCCGGGCGGCGGGAGCGGCGCTCGCGGGTCTCTTCGTCGCGGCCGCGTCGGTGCGCGGCGAGTCCGTGACCTCCGTTCGAACCCCCCTCGTCCTTTCCTCGCCCGTCGCGGGGCGCGTGTCGTCGATCGGCGGGGACGTCACGATCCGTGCCCGCGTGTCGGGGGACGTGGTCGTGTGGGGAGCCGACGTCCGCATCGAGCGGGGTGGAAGCGTCGAGGGCGACGTCGTCGACTTCGGAGGACGCGTCGTCGCCCCGACCGGGGCGATCGGCGGGCGCGTGCTGACCCCGGGATCGCTCGCCGCCCTCTACCTCGCCGAAGCCCGCAGCGCGCCCTGGTCCCCCGAGAACCCCGCTTCGGGACGCGGAGACGTCTCGTGGCGCACGTTCGCGGGGCTGCGGCTTTTCCTCCTCGCGGTCTGGATGGTCGCCTCTTCGCTCGTCCTTCGCTTCCGGGGATCGGGCGTCGCGCGGGCGTCGGTGGCCCTCGAGGAGAATCCCGCTCTCGCCGCCGCCTCGGGCGTCATCGGGATCGTCTTTCTGTTCCTCGCCGGCGTGGCCGCGTTCACGGCATTTCCCTCGGCGATCCGCGTTCCCGCGGCCGCGGCGATCCTGGCGGCCGCGTTCGGGTCGAAGCTCTTCGGGATGACCGCCCTCTTTCTCTTCATCGGACAGAAGCTCGGCGGGAAGATCGCGCCGGCCGCGCGTCCGGGCGCGCTGGCGCTCGGGCTCGCGATCTGCGGAGCGGTCTCGCTCGTGCCGATCGCGGGGCCGATCCTCTGGAGCGCCGCCTCCATTCTCGCGGTGGGCGCGGCGATCTTCACGCGCCTGGGATCTCCCCGCTTCCGCGTCTCGGCCGCCTAGACAATCGCGTCGCGCGTCGAAAGTCACGAGTCGAAAGTCGGGGCTCGCGACTCGGGGCTCGCGACTCTCGCAAAAGCGGCGTACTGATAGAGTCCGCGGCATGGAAATTCGCACGATCGGGGTGGTCGGATCGGGCCAGATGGGGAGCGGCATCGCGCACGTGGCGGCGGCCTCCGGGGCTTCGGTCGTCCTCGCCGACGCCGCGCCCGAGATCGTCGCGCGCGCTCGCGGAGCGATCGCGAAGAATCTCGATCGCGAGGTCGCGAAGGGGAAGCGGACGGCCGAGGAGCGGGACGCCGCGCTCTCCCGGATCGTCGAAACGACGGACTTCTCCGCGTTCGGCGCGGCGGACCTCGTCATCGAGGCGGTCACCGAGAACGAAGCGGTCAAGCGGGACGTTCTCCGCCGGGTCGACGAGATCCTCCCCGGGGAATCGATCCTCGCGACCAACACCTCCTCGATCTCGATCACGAAGCTCGCCGCGGCGACGTCGCGGCCGGACCGCTTCATCGGCATGCACTTCATGAACCCCGTGCCGTTGATGGCTCTCGTCGAGGTGATCCGGGGCATCGCGACCTCCGACGACACCGCGCACACCGTCCGGGCGCTCGCCGAGCGCATGGGGAAGACGCCGATCTTCTGCAACGACTATCCGGGATTCGTGTCGAACCGCGTGCTGATGCCGATGATCAACGAGGCGATCTACGCCGTCTACGAGGGAGTGGCGGACCGGGACGCGGTCGACGGGATCATGAAGCTCGGCATGAACCACCCGATGGGACCGCTGACGCTCGCCGACTTCATCGGCCTCGACACCTGCCTCGCGATCCTGCGCGTCCTGCACGATGGCCTCGGCGATCCGAAGTACCGCCCCTGCCCGCTGCTGGTGAAGATGGTCGACGCGGGGTGGCTGGGACGGAAGTCCGGGCGCGGCTTCTACGAATACGGGAAATGACGCGGGGGATCGACCTCCGCGCGGAGCGCGGCTGAGCATGCTCTGCCAGACCTGCGGCACCTTCAACGCCGACGCCGCCGCGGAATACTGCGCGCGCTGCAAGGGGAAGCTCCTCGTCGTCTCCGGGCCGCGCCCGGCGGAGGAAGACGAGCCCGGGGGACCGGAGGACGTCGGCCTCGACGAGCACCTCCTCGAGCGGATTTCGGCTCTCGAGGAGGTCGTCCGGCGCGAAGGGGAGATGCTCCGGACCCTGTTCGAGTCGCTCCAGCGGCTCGAGAAGAGCGTCTCCCTCGCGCAGAGCGGGATCCTCGCGCTGCAGGAGACGCTCGAGCAGCGCGGCGTGCTCTCTCCCGGCGAAACGACCGACCGCTGGCAGGCGCGCTCCGAGAAGAGGCTGCACGCCGTCGAAACGAAGGACCGCCTGCTCGACCGCCGCGACCGGATCCTCGCCGGGTTCGCCGGCGCCGACCACGAGGCCTTCTTCCAGAAGCTGCGCGAGGCCGAGATCGCCATCGTCTCGCTCGACGCCGACCGCGGGCTGCGGCAGCTCGAGGAGGCTTTTCGCCTCGACCGCGGCAACGCCGATCTCGGCTTCTTCCTCGCGGAAACGTATTTCGCGGCCGGAGATCTCGACCGGGCCTCGCAGTTCCTGAAAAAGATCCTCGCCGCCAATCCCAACCACCACGATTCGCTCCTCTACTCGGGCATCGTCGCGTCGGAATCGGGAGACGCGAAGTCCGCGGAGACGTACCTCCGGCGGGCGATCGAGATGAAACCGGAGGGCTTCCTCTCGCATTTCGCGCTCGGCGGGCTGCTCGCCCGCCAGGCGCGATTCGAGGAGGCGCAGCGCGAGCTCCTCACGGCCCGCGACATCGCTCCGCTCACGGCGACCCGGATCCTCCTGGGTCAGGTGCAGCGCGAGCTCGGCGAGACCGGCCGGGCGATCGAGGAGTTCGAGGCGGCCGTCAAGGAGGACCCGCGATCCGAGGAGGGCCACTTCCAGCTCGGGCTCGCCTACCTCGAGAAGAACCGTCCCGGGCGGGCGCTCAAGGAGTTCCAGAGCAGTCTCGAGATCAACCCCCGCCGGCTCGAGGTGCAGGAAGCCGTTCGTCTCCTCGAGAAGGAGCGCTGGACGGGACTCCCCGGCGTCGAAGGGCCGGCCGCGGAGGACTTCCGCCGCGCGGAGGAATACGTCGCCGACGGACGCCTGCGCCAGGCCCTCGACCTGTATCGCCACGCGCTCGAGAAGGAGCCGGAGAACGGGACGGTCCGGATCTCGTTCGCTCTCCTCTGCGCCTCGCTCGGCCTCTCGGCGGAAGCGATCGCCGCGTGCCGGAAGATCCTTTCCGGGAAATCGGAGGAGATGGTCGCGACGGCCGCCTGCTCGACTCTCGCGGAGGTGCTCCGCGCCGAAGGGCAGGGGAGGGAAGCGGCCCGCGTCGTCGAGGAGTTCCTCGCGAAATACGACTCGCCGGCCGCCCGCACGATCGGGTTCTACGAGCTCGCGTCGAGCCTCGCCGACTCGGAGGAGAACCTGAACGAGGCGCTCGACCTCGCGTCGCGCTCGCTCGAAGCGGCGCCCGACGAGCTCAAGCCCTTCTCCCTCGCGGCGATGGGATGGGTCTATTACAAGAAGAAGGACTACGACAGCGCGATCAAGTTCCTCAAGCGCTCGTCGGAGAGCTCGCCCACGCCCTCGACGCTCCACCGGCTCGGCCTCGCGCTGCTCGCCTCGGGCCAGGCGGAGGAGGCGAAGGCCGCCTTCCGGAGAGCGAAAACGGTCGCCTCGCGCGGGGCCCGGCTCGAAGAGAAGATCCTGGAGCAGGTGCGGATGAACCGGCGGCTCATCGAAATGGCCTCTCCGCGCCGCAAATAGACGCGGCGATACATCGAGCCGGGCGGGCGCGTGCAACCCGCCCGCGGCCGCGACGTACGCCCCGGTACGCCTTGGCCGCGGGCCGGGATGCCCGCATCCCGCCGGGCTCGCGTCTCGCCACGTCTCGATGTCTTACGGCCACCGCGACCCGGCCGGGCCATTCGCATCAGGGACGTCTCGACTCATCTGGTAAGCTCCGAAAATGCGCTGGACGCACTATTTTTTGAACACCTTGCGGGAGACGCCCGCGGACGCGGACGCCGTCTCGCACCGCCTCATGATGCGGGCGGGGATGATCCAGAAGGTCGCGGCGGGGATCTACACCTATCTCCCGCTCGGTCTCCGCGCGGTCCAGAAGCTCGAGACGATCGTCCGCGAGGAGATGAACCGCGAGGGGGCGATCGAGCTCCTCATGCCCGCGATCTCGCCGGCCGAACTCTGGCAGGAGTCGGGTCGATGGCAGAAGTACGGCAAGGAGCTGCTTCGCCTCAAGGACCGCCACGACCGCGACTTCTGCTTCGGGCCGACGCACGAGGAGGTCGTGACGGACACGGTGCGGAAATCCGTCGTCTCGTACCGCCAGCTGCCGCTCAACCTCTACCAGATCCAGACGAAATTCCGGGACGAGATCCGCCCGCGGTTCGGCCTGATGCGCGGCCGCGAGTTCCTGATGAAGGACGCCTATTCCTTCGACGTCGACGACGCGGGCCTCGCGGAACAATACACGAGAATGATCCGTGCCTACTCCGCCGTCTTCACCCGCTGCAAGCTCGACTTCACGATGGTCGAGTCGGACGTCGGGGCGATCGGAGGGTCCTCCGCCCACGAGTTCATGGTTCTCGCCGAAACGGGCGAGGACGCGGTCGTGAAGTGCCCGACGGGAGACTACGGGGCGAACCTCGAGAAGGCCTCGACCGCCGAGCTCGAGGCGCCGGAGGCGGGGCCGCTCGAGCCGATGCGCGCCGTCGACACGCCGGGGGCGAAGACGATCGAGCAGATCGCCGCGTTCCTGAACCGTCCCGCGTCCCGGACGATCAAGACCCTGATCTTCGAGACCGACCGGGAGTTCGTGGCCGCCGTCGTGCGCGGCGATCTCGACGTCCACGAGGTGAAGCTGAAGAACCACCTCGGCGCCGAGCACCTGCAGCTCGCGAGCGAGGGAAAGATCGAGCAGGTCACGGGGGGGCCGTCGGGATTTTCCGGGCCCGTCGGCCTCACGGGCGCCCGGGTCGTCGTCGACCGCTCCGTGGCGCGGCTCGTCAACGTCGTGGCGGGCGCGAACCAGGCCGACCGTCACCTCGTGAACGTCAACCCCGGCCGCGACTTCGACGTCAACGAACTCGCCGACATCGCCTCGGCGCGCGCCGGCGACCCGTGCCCGCGATGCGGATCTCCGCTCGAGGTCGCGCGCGGGATCGAGGTCGGGAACATCTTCAAGCTCGGGACGAAATACTCGATTCCGATGGACTGTTCGTTCCTGGACGAGAACGGCGAGAAGAAGCCGATGGTGATGGGGTGCTACGGCCTCGGGATCGGGCGCACGGTCGCGGCCGTCGTCGAGCAGAACCACGACGACGCGGGGATCGTCTGGCCCGCGCCCCTCGCGCCGTTCGACCTGCACCTCATCGCGATGAACGTCGGGGACGAGGAGAACCGCGCCGAGGCGGAGCGCGTCTACTCCGCCCTTCGGGAGAAGGGGATCGACGTGCTCTACGACGACCGGGACGAACGGCCGGGAGTGAAGTTCAAGGACGCGGACCTCCTCGGCTTCCCGCTCCGGGTGACCGTCGGCGGGCGCTCGCTCAAGGAGGGGAAGATCGAGCTCTCGCGTCGCAAGGATCGGGCGGCGGAGCCGGTCGCGAAGGAACAGATCGTCGAGGCGGCCGTCGGGGCCGTCCGACAGGCGCAGAAGGCATGAGAAAAATCAGCAGACAGGAAGCGCTCGACTACCACTCCCGGGGGCGGAAGGGGAAGATCGAGGTCGTCGCGACGAAGCCCTGCCGCACGCAGGAGGACCTCTCCGTCGCGCACACGCCCGGGGTCGCGGAGCCCTGCCTCGAGATCGAGAAGGACCCGCTCAAGGCGTACGAGTACACGGCGAAGGGGAACCTGGTCGCCGTCGTCTCGAACGGCACGGCGGTCCTCGGCCTCGGCAACATCGGACCCCTCGCCGGCAAGCCCGTGATGGAGGGGAAGGGAATCCTCTTCAAGCGGTTCGCCGACATCGACGTCTTCGACATCGAGCTCGACGCGCCGGGCGTCGACGACGTCGTCGACACCGTGCGGCGCCTCTCGCCGACGTTCGGCGGGATCAACCTCGAGGACATCAAGTCGCCGGAATGTTTCGAGATCGAGGAGCGGCTGAAGGCCGTGCTCGACATTCCCGTCTTCCACGACGACCAGCACGGGACCGCGATCATCTCCGCGGCCGCCTTCCTGAACGCCCTCGAGATCGCCGGGAAGAAGATCTCGGAAGTGAAGGTCGTCTTCGCGGGAGCGGGCGCCGCCGCGATCGCCTGCGCGAACCTCTACGTGTCCTACGGCGTGCGCCGGGAGAACCTGCGCCTGTGCGACCGGAACGGGGTCATCTACAAGGGGCGCAAGGAGGGGATGAACCCCTACAAGGAGAAATTCGCGGTCGAGACTCCGGAGCGGACGCTCGCCCAGGCGCTTCGCGGCGCCGACGCGTTCATCGGCGTCTCCTCGAAGAACATCGTCACCGGCGACATGCTGCGCGAGATGCGGGAGAGCCCGATCGTCTTCGCGATGGCGAACCCCGACCCGGAGATCACGCCGGAGGAGGCGATGATCGCGCGGCCCGACGTCATCATGGCGACGGGACGGAGCGACTACCCGAACCAGGTCAACAACGTCCTCGGCTTCCCCTACATCTTCCGCGGCGCGCTCGACGTCCGCGCCCGGGAGATCAACGAGCCGATGAAGCGGGCCGCGTCGGAAGCGCTCGCGGCGCTCGCGAAGGAGGACGTCCCCGACTCGGTGCTGAAAGCGTACAACCTCCCGGCGATGCGGTTCGGCCGCGATTACCTGATCCCCAAGCCGTTCGACTACCGCGTGCTCTACTGGGTCGCTCCCGCGGTCGCGAGAGCGGCCATGGAATCGGGCGTCGCCCGCGTCCAGATCGATCTGGAGGCCTATCGCCGGCGCCTCGAGGTGCTCCTCTCGCGGACACGCGAGGTGATGCGAACCGTCCGCGACAAGGCGCGCGCGAACCCGAAGAGGATCGTCTTTCCGGAAGGGGAGCATCCGAAGATCCTTCGCGCGGCGAAGATCCTCGCCGAGAGCGGCATCTGCCGGCCGGTGCTGATCGCCCGTCCCGAGCAGGTCGCCGGCCGGATGAAGGAATTCTCGATTCCCGCCGGCAAGATCGAGTTCGTCGACATCCCCCGGTTTCCTCGCCTCGAGGAATACGCGGACCGCCTCGCGGCGATCCGCCAGCGACGCGGCGTCACGCGGGAGGACGCCCGGCAGAAGGTGCTCCATCGGAACGTGTTCGGCGCGCTGATGGTCGAGATGGGAGAGGCGGACGGCCTGATCTCGGGGCTCACGATGACCTATTCGGAGACGATCCGTCCGGCCCTCCAGATCGTCGGCATCGAGCCGGGCGTCCGGAAGGTGTCCGGCCTCTACATCCTGATCCTGAAGGATCGCATCTTCCTGTTCGCGGACACGACGGTCAACATCGACCCGTCGTCCGAGGATCTGGCCGAGATCGCGCTCCTCTCCGCCGCGACGGCCGAGCGCTTCGGCTTCGAGCCGAGGGTCGCGATGATCTCTTTCTCGAACTTCGGCTCCAACCGGCACCCGAAAGCCGACCGCGTCCGGGACGCGGTCGCCCTCGTCCGGCAGCGGCGCCCGGACCTCCCGATCGACGGCGAGATGCAGGCGGACACCGCGGTCCTTCCGGACCTGATCGAGAACGAATATCCCTTCGCGACCGTGCGCAGGCCCAACGTCCTGATCTTTCCGGATCTCGAGTCGGCCAACGCCGCGTACAAGCTCGTCTGGCGGCTCGCCAACGCCGAGGCGATCGGCCCCGTGCTGATGGGGATGAACAAGCCGGTCCACGTCCTGCAGCGGGGCGTGGAGGTCACCGACATCGTCAACATGGCCGCGATCGCCGTCGTCGACGCGCAGCGGCACGAGGAGCGGCAGGGCCGCCTGTTGTGAGAGCGAGGAGCGCCGCCCCGTTCGCGACGGCGCTGGCCGCGGCCGCCTGCCTCTCGTTCCGTCCGCCGACGGTCGCGTTCGCCGGCGTCGCGGTGTCCGACGTGACCCGGGAGAAGGCGACCCTCGACGTGGACCTCGCGGTCGAGAACCCGAACGGCTACCGCCTCGGCGTCCGCCGGCTGACGTACCGGCTCTCGATCGGCGGGGAGCCGGCGGGCGAAGGATCCCTCGACTCCGCCGTCTCGGTTCCGGCCCACGGGTCCGCGACCGTCCGGCTTCCGCTCACCCTCGCGTGGGCGCCCCTCCGGTCGCGGGCGCTCGATCTCGCGCTCTCCGGAGGGATCGACTACGCCGTGGAAGGGGAAGTCGAGTTCACGACGCCGCTCGGATCGCGGACCCGGCCGTTCCGTCACGCGGACCGGGTGAATCTGTTCCGCTGACGCCCCTCTCCGCGAGGATCGGCGAAAGAATCCGCGCGATCTCGGCGGCGCCGTCCCCTTCGATCAGCGTGTCGTGCGTGCCCGGCACGACGTGGGTGCGGAGGCTCACCCCGGCGATCGCACGCCAGCCGTTGTCGGGATCG
>DASTIQ010000095.1 GCA_035717485.1 Thermoanaerobaculia bacterium
AGGCCGCTCCGGCTCCGCCGCCGCCGGCTTCGGAGTCATGGCGTCAGCGCGTTCCGCCCGGCCAGGAGCGGAAGACCCCTCCTTCGGCCGTGAGACCGCCGAATCAGAATCCGGCCGCGGAAGGAGCGGTGCCGCCGCCCGCGAAGGAAGCGCCGCCGTCCGCCGGCGAATCGGCGCCCCCGCCGCCGCGTCGCGCGGTTCCGCCGGGCCGCGAGCGTCAGGACGAGCGCCGTCCGAACACTCCCCCGGCCGAGAGGGCGGCGCCGCCGCCCGCCGCTTCCACGGAGTCGGCTCCTCCGCCTCCGGAGCGCCGGGCCGTGCCTCCGGGGCGACAGCGCCAGGAGTCGCCGGCGCCGCCTCCGCCGCCGGTTCGCCGCGACGTCCCGCCGCCGGAGGGTGGCACCCCGCCTCCGCCGGCGGCCGAGGGAAAGCCCGCCCCGCGGGCTCAGGCGCCGGATCGCGGCAAGGGGAGCGCCAAGGACCAGAAGGCGGCCGACAAGGAAAAGCAGAAGCAGAAGGACAAGAAGAAGAACGAGGAACCGCCTCCGCCCCCTCCCTCTCTCTGAGCAGCGCCCTTACCGAAAAACGCCCGCTTCGGCGGGCGTTTTTCTTTCGGGCCCTCCGGCCGGGGGTTACTTCGGTTCGATCGAGAGGTGGATCTTCGCGCTCTTCGCGCTCACGATGTCGAGCGTGCGCATCCTCACCCACACGCGGATGTTGTCGTCGAGCTTGCCGGGCGCGACCGTGTCGCTCTTGTCCCCCTTGCCGACGACGGAGCCGTCCTTCCCGATCACCTCGACGGCCATCCGCATCTTCACCTTGTGGTCGAGGTCCCGGTTCTCGACGGAGAAATTCCAGAACGTCAGGTGCTTGTCGTTGAGGTCTTTCGTCTTCGCCTTCTCGACGTCGTCGCTGTCCGGGTAGTGCTGGATCTCGAGGTTGGTGATCTTCGCCTTCCCCTGGGCGAAGCCGATGGCAACCACCTGGTCGCGCTTCGGCATCGGGATCGTTTTCTCGGTTTCGGCCGCACCGAGCGCGGCGGCGCCGGCGAGCACGGCGGCTCCGATCAGAAGCTTCTTCATGCGCACCCCTTTCTCGGGCGGAAGTCTACCGCGGGAGCGGGCTTCCGAATCGGGGGGATAATCCGGAAATGGAAGATCCCGAAGAACGCCGCGAGACCCATGTCATCGACGTCTTCATGATGTCGGTGAAGTGCGGCAATTGCGACCGGTACCAGACGATCGTGTCCTTCGAAAAGCGCGACGACCACAACGTCTACACGTATGAGTGCGACTGGGACGCGTCGCCGAACTGCGATCCGAACGTCACGCGGACGATCGTGGAGGTCCCCCGGCACCTGGACAATTCGACGCGGCGGCACGAAGAGGTGTCGTACCCCGAGAACCCGGACGCGCCCGCCGACCCGGGGGAAGATCCTTCCCGCGAAGGCTGAAACTCAGCTCTTCTTCCGAACGACCGGCTTCGCGTCGAGGGCGATCGACCGGATCCCGTTCTTGCCGACGGAGCGCACCGCGAAGAACTCGTTGTCGATCGGGAGCGGCAGCGCGTGGGCCCCGGGCGCGGCGACGGACTGGAGGACCTTCCAGCGCGAGTCCGCCGTGTCGCGGGCGAGGATCTCGAAGCCGGCGCGCTCGGGGTCGTCGGGAGCGCCGAACGTCAGCGTGGCATCCGGCTGGACGGCGCCTTCGACCGTGGCTTCCGAAGGAGGAGCGGGAGCGTCCGCGAGCCGGTCGATCGCTTCGGCATTCTTCTGCGCGACGGACGCGAGGAATTCGAAATCCATGAACTTCGGGAGGTCTCCGTACTCGACGCCGTTCTCCGTTCGCACCGTCTGGTGCTGGTGGCGGTAGTCCTCCTTCGGCTCGGTGAAGCGAACCGCGGGAAGACCGGCTTCGACGAAGGGGAGGTGGTCGCCCCCGCGCGCGAAACGGTCCTTTCGAAAGACGGGGCGGACGCCGCCGACGAACTCGTCGATCCACAGGCCGAGCTCCCGCGAGGGAGAGAACGCGTCGGTATCGCAGAACACCCGCGGGCGACGGTCGGAGGAGCCGTTGGTCGCGCCGACGATGTCGTTGTTCAGCATCGCCGCGACCTCGTATCCCTGCCCGCGAGCCCATTCGAGGAGGCGCTTTCCGCCCAGCAGACCCTGCTCCTCCCCCGACACCGCGGCGAACACGACGGTCGCGCGATGCGGGCGCTTCGCGACGAGCCGCGCGGATTCGAGCGAGACCGTCGTTCCCGAGGCGTCGTCGTCGGCGCCCGGGGCGTCGCACGCGACGCTCATGAAGTCCGAGCAGATCGAATCGAAGTGTCCCGAAACGAGCACCGCGCTCCTGCGGCGCGCGGGATCGGTGCCCTCGACGACGAGGTAGACGTTCTGGAGAGGCGCGGGGCCGTGCGTCCGGTCCGACGACGCCTCGAACCGGTCGACGACGACCTTCGCCTCCGCCGGCCG
>DASTIQ010000096.1 GCA_035717485.1 Thermoanaerobaculia bacterium
CCTTCCCCTCGTAGATCCGGAATCCGAGGTTCGGGACGTGCTCGAGGAACTTCTTCTTCTCTTCTTCGGTCTTCGGCGGGGTTTCGGGCTTCGGCGTCTCGGCTGTCAGCGGCTCGGCCTTCGTCGGCAGCTCCTGTCCGGGGAGGAACTCGGCGGAGCACCCGTCCGTGACCCAGATGCCCGCGTCGTCGTAGCCCCAGGTCTTGCCGAGCAGGCACGGCGCTTCGTCGGACAAGGTGCGTACCAGGGCGACGCCCCTGGAGGTATCGGCGGCGCAGTGCTGCCGTTCGTTACCCTTGGATTCGCACAGGACCGTCCGCGATTGCAACGTCATCGGCTCCGCCGCGAACGCCGGGGAAGCCGTCGCGGCCGTGGCGAGCACGGAAAGAACGAGAAATGTCGGGATCGGTCTCATGGTTCGATTACTCCTCGATTCAGGGGTGCCGATTCATCGTTCTGCGCGCGCGGAACGATCGATTCAGACGATTGATTCACTCTTCGAAGTTAGGGGATGGCTCCGAGACGGACAATTGGACCTTGGTCTTAGACCTCGGGCAGGTTTCGACGGGAAGATCGGATAGACCGAATCGCTCGAACGCGGCTGAAATCCGGGTGGCCAGACGCGAAAGCGGCGCCCGCGAGGACGCCGCTTTATTCCGGACTGGCTGTCGAACGCGTGTTACTTGGCGACGGCCGCCAGCAGCGGCGCGTCGGCCTTGTTCTTCACGGATCCCTTGACCACGATGTCGATCGGGGAGACGTCCTTGCCGTAGTGCTCCTTGTTGAGGCCGTCGTTCGGGGAGATGACCGTGCCGTTGATGTTCGCTCCGGCGTAGGCGCCCTTCGCGCGCATGAACACCACGAAATCGGCGTCACCCGCTGCGCCCGAACCCACCGGCCCGACGGCGATGCTGGCGTCGGCGCCGAACTTCATCGAGCTGCTCATCAGGGAGTCGAGCCCCTTCTTGGTCATGATGAACATGACGCCTTCCATGTTCGAGATTCCCACCTGGAGTCCCGCGCTCGCGGTGCCGAGGTTGTAGAAAGCCGGCCCCATCCAGCCCTTGTCGCCCTTGACGACGAGAACGGCGTGCCCGCCCGAGCCGCCGAGGATGAAGGCCGCCTTCACGACTTTCGGGACGATCACGTATCCGAGCGCCTTTTGCCGGTTCTTCCGGATCCACGTGAAGTCGGGGTCCTGGACGAAGCGGTCGAAGGTCTGGCGCGCCTGGATGACCAGTTGCTGGTCTTCCGGCCGGTCCGCGGCGAAAACGGAGGCCGTCATCCCGAGGCAGACGGCGATGAGAGCGAGGGTGATGACTGATCTGGTCCTGCTGCTGAACATTTCGATCTCCTTCTCAGAAACAATCCGCGCCGGCGGCGATGACCCCGGCGCGGCGAATCAAGCACCGGTTCGTTACCGAGCGTCCGGATGACGCCGCTGTCCGGCTTCGTCCCCAGATGCTCCCGTGTCCACTGTACCGATCACCCGGCGTCGTTCCTATTGGACCTTGGTCTTAACTGTTGCGGGGACCGAGGGGCCGCCGAATCACGACTCAAATGAGGCAAGGTCGAGGCACGGCCCGCTAATTGAGTGGGAAGCCGAGCGCGAGATAGGCGCTGCCGTGGCCGCCGTCGGCGAGGCCGTAGCCGAGGTACAGCGGACCGATCAAGGTGTCCGCCGAGACGAAGACGCTGCCGGCGAAGCGCAGCTTGGAGAATGTGACGGAGTCCTGCCAGACGTTGCCGGTCTCGACGGAGCCCCCGGCGTAGATCCCGGTACCGATCAGAGAATTGAACCGCGCGAGCCTCTGGTACGCGACGATTCGCGCGACTCCGCCGTACTGGCCCCGGAGCTGGCCGGGCTTCAGGCCGGAGAGATTCAGGAAGCCGCCTTCCGTCGCGAGGTCGAAGTACGGCCGCGCGTCCGGTCCGAGGCGGGAGTCGATCTTGATCGTGGGAACGATCGTCGTCTGGTCGAAGCTCTTCGCCCACGCCAGGGTTCCCCCGACGGTTCCGTACTCCCAGGTCGCCCCCAGGGCTTTTCCCGCGAGCGTCACGTCGGTTCGCGCGAACCATCCGTCGCGGGGAAACGTCACGCTGTCGAGCTGGTCCAGGATCACGTGGAAAGCGCCGCCGGCGACGTTCTCCGTCGCTTCCCGGGGCGGGGAGGTGAAGATGTCGGTCTCGATGTGGCTCTGCGCGCGGAATCCGCCGACCCGGATTTCCCCGAGATTTCCGAGCGAGATGCCCGCGTCGAGCTTTCCGCCGTACGACGTCTGGAGGAGTTTGGCGACCTGGTCGTCTCCCTGAAACACGTCCTGCGTTTGCCGGGCGATCTCGACGGTCGGGGAGAGGAAAAACCGCCCCCGGTAGTCAGTGGGCTGGTAGAACTCGAAGAGCAGACTGTTCTTGAGACCCACTTCGAGCTTCGTCCGGAGCTCCGCCTGGAGGGCGTTGAGCGAGGTCTTGTAGAACCCGAGCCGCAGGCCGAAGGAGCTGTCTCCCGCGAAGTCGGTATCGAGTTTCAGCCCGAACCTCAGGCGATCGGGAGCGGGCGGTTTCGGCGTGGGCTGATAGACGAGAATTTCCTGCCCCCCTTCGTGGACGACGCGGAAATCGACCGTCTGGAACTTGCCGGTCTCGTAGAGCTTCGCGAGGTCGTGCTCGACCGTCCGCCACTCGAGCGGTCCGGGCTTGCTGCGGACTCGGTACGCCGTCAGCCTCGGATCGACACCTGCGACAGGGGCGATCCTGACCGCGTCGATCGTCGGCGCCGTCCGGGGAACGCGCTGTCGCCGCCGGAACTCGGCGTACTCGGTCTCGGAAACGGCGTATTTCTTCAGGCTCTCGGCCGCCTTGCGCCCGGCTGATTCGCCGCGGCCCACCGATTTCGGGAAGTCGGCGAACGCGAGCGTCGAGATCCCGTGGAGATCGGGCGTGATGAGGACGTCTTTCGGCTCGAGCGTTTTGATCTGCTCGAGCACGTTCAGCCGCGTCAGGAATCCGCTCGTCTGACCGGTGATCGCGAGGAACGTGTTCAGGTTCTCACGCGGGGAGAGGGGTGTCGAAATGTCGATCGCGATGATGACGTCCGCGCCCATTCGCCGCACCACGTCGATCGGGAGGTTGTCGGAGCTGCCCCCGTCGACCAGCAGCCGGCCGTCGAGCTCGACGGGCGAGAAGAACCCCGGGATCGCCATGCTCGCGCGGACCGCACGCGCGACGTCTCCCTTCCCGAGGACGACCGGGTCGCCCGTGACGATGTCGGTCGCGACGGCGCGGAACGGGATCGGAAGCCGGTCGAAGTCGGTCACCTCGCTCGCGGGAAGCGTGAACCGGCGGAGGAGGTAGCCGAGCTTCTGGCCGGCGACGAGACCTCCGGGGAGGACGAGCTTCCGCTTCTTGAAGCCGAGCTCCGCCTTGACGAGGTAGATCGCGTCGTCCTGCTTCGCCCGGAACGGCCGTTCGCGCCGGGGCTCGTCGTCCTGCAGGGCGTCGTCCCAGTCGGTCGTCGACAGGACTTTCTCCATTTCGTCCGGCGACATCCCGGTCGCGTAGAGCGCCGCCACGATCGAGCCGATGCTGGTGCCCGCGACGTAGTCCACGGGGATGTGGAGCTCCTCGAGGACCTTGAGCACGCCGACGTGGGCGCCGCCGCGCGCGCCGCCGCCGGCGAACGCGATTCCGATCTTCGGCCGGCGCGGCACGTCCTCGGCCCGGAGGGCCGGCGAGAACATGGCGGCGAGCAGGGCTCCCGCGATGATGAAGCTTCTCTTGCTCACGCGCGGATAACGTTAGGGCGACTGGGCCTGGACGGCCATTGGACCTTGGTCTTATGGGCGCCGTTGGGCCGGCCGGAACACCCGGCCGGTCAGCCGACCACGGAAAGTTCTTGCGTTCCCCGCGGCTCCGCTTCGGCAACCGGCGCGACCGCCGGTGCGATGTCGAACACGTGGTAGCCCCACGGCGGAAGGTCGAGGTACAGACCGCGCGACGCGAGGTCGTCTCCCGAACGGTCGTAGACGGCCGGCCCGAGTACGTCGCTCAGCCGGAAGGTCTCACCGCGAAGGTCCTGCCACGGCAGGTTCACGTAGCACTGTCCCGGGTGATCGGAGTAGTTCACGGCGACGAGCCGGCGGGACTCTCCGGGCCCGGTCCAGGAAAACGCCACGAATTCGTCGAACGTTCCGTTGCCGTCCCACGCCGGGCGGCATTCGAGGAGCTTCCATTCGCCGGAGCGGAACGATTCGTTCTTGAGAACCGCCAGAAGGCGGTGATAGAACCCGGCGATCGCGGGATCTCGCGGTTCCGACGGTCCGCGGCCGAGGTGCACGGGGATGCGAACCTTCTTTCCTTCGCGCTGCCCCTGGTGAAAGAAACGAAGCCCGGGCGTGAAGTAGGTGATGACGGCGGCCGCGCGATGGACGTCCGGCGAAAAGGTCGCCGCCGCGCGAGGCTCGTCGTGGTTCTCCAGGAACCGTGCCAGGCGATCCTGGAAATCGAGGCCGGCCATGAGATGTCCGTGGACCGAACGCGCCTGCCGATGCTCGAGCCGGTCGTACAGGCGCTTGTCGTAGGTGTAGTCGAAGCCCTGCTGCTGCAGCGTCCACTCGAGGTCCCAGTAGACCTCGGCGAGGAAGAGGAATCCGGGATTCTTCGAGCGCACGGCGGCCGTCGCGCGCGGCCAGAACGGCGCCGACGCGATCTTCCACGTTCTCTCGAAGACCTCGGGAAGGACGAGCATCGCCATGTCGCAGCGAACTCCGTCGCACTGGCGGGAGATCCTCTCGAGCTCTCCGAGCATGGCGTCCTGCAGCCCGGGTTCGCCGTAGTTGAGCTGGAACGTGTCGGGCCAGCCGTCGAAATACGGATCGCGGCCGTAGGCGAGAACGCGCCGTCCTTTGGCCGTCGCCGCCAATCCATAGTTCTGCGGCTGCCCGGCGAGGAGGTCCTCGTTCCCCGGCACGAACCACTCCGGATGCGCGGCCACCCAGGGATGGTCGGGCGCCATGTGGTTCGGGACGAAGTCGAGGATCAGCCGGAGCCCGCGTTTCTTCATCCGCGCGCGGAGACGGGCGAGCGCGGCGTCTCCGCCGAAGTCCTCGTGGACGCGGTATTCGCGGATCGCGAAGCAGGAGCCGCAGACGTCGGACTCCCGGAAGTCGGGGAGAACGCGGCGGTACTCCTCCCGCCATGCGGCGTTCGACGCCGAGACGCGGCGGGCGGCCTCGCCCGTCTGCCAGACGCCGAGGAACCAGACGAGGTCGAAGCCCTCCGCCGCGAGGAAGTCGAGCTCGTGGTCCGGCACGTCGTCGAGGGTCGCGGGCCTCCCGAGATCGGCGGCGAGCTCGGAGAGACGGACGCGCGTGTTGATCTGGAAGAGCGACGGGTATCGCGGAGCGTCCATGAAAACCTCCTCCTCGCGCGCTAGCCGCCGACCTGTTCGAGAACCATCCGCCCGACGGTGTCGTGCCTCGATGCCTCGAGGGCGTCTTCCGCCGTCAAGCGGCCGAACATGTCGAGGAGCGTGGAGATGATTCCGGTCCATCCGGTCTGGTGGCTGGCGCCGAGCCCGGCTCCGTTGTCTCCGTGGAAGTATTCGTAGAAGAGGATGAGATCGCGCCAGTGCGGGTCGTCCTGGAACTTCGCGGTTCCGCCGTAGACGGGACGCCGGCCGGCCGCGTCGCGCAGGAAGATCCCCGACAGCCGGCGGGTGAGCTCATGGGCGACCTCGAAGAGGTTCATCCGCTTTCCCGAGCCCGTCGGGCACTCGACCGTGAGGTCGTTTCCGTAGAAGAGGTAGAGGTTCATGAGTCCGCGCACGATGAGGCCGTTGACCGGCATCCAGATCGGCCCGCGCCAGTTCGAGTTCCCGCCGAACATCCCGTTGTCCGACTCGGCCGGCAGATACGAGACGACGTGCTCCTGGCCGCCGGCGCGGAACACGAACGGATGCTCCCGGTGGTACTTCGACAGCGACCGGATCCCGTACGGGCTCAGGAACTCGTTCTCGTCGAGGAGGTATCCGAGCACCCGCTCGAGCTTCCTGCGGTTGAGAACCGACAGAAGCCGGCGGTTCTTGTAGCCGGCGAAGTCCTCGCCGCCCGTCGGGGAGATGCGCTCGATGACCTCGGGGTGGCGTTTCCGGAAGAGCTCGATCAGCTCGCGGAGCTTCGGCATGCGGTCGAGCGCCTCGCCCTCGAAGACGGTCGTGGCGCAGAGCGGCAGGAGCCCGACCATGGAGCGGACCTTCAGGCGCATCGACTCGCCGTTCGGGAGCTTCAGGACGTCGTAGAAGAAGCCGTCCTGGTCGTCCCACATGTTGTCGTGATGCTCGCCGATCCGGTCCATCGCGTACGCAATCCATGCGAAGTGCTGGACGTACTTGAACGCGATCTCTTCGTACATCGGGTCCTTCTCGGCGAGGATCAGCGCGATGTCCAGCATGGTCTGGCAGTAGAAGGCCATCCACGCGGTGCCGTCGGCCTGCTCGAGCGAGCCTCCGGTCGGGAGCGCCGAGCTCCGGTCGAAAACGCCGATGTTGTCGAGTCCGAGGAAGCCGCCGGCGAAGACGTTCCGCCCGGCCGGATCCTTGCGGTTGACCCACCAGTTGAAGTTCAGCATCAGCCCCTGGAACGCGCGCTCGAGGAAAGCCCGGTCCTCGCGGCCGAGGTTCTTCTCGTATTGATACAGGTAGTACGTGGCCCAGGCGTGGACGGGCGGATTCACGTCGCCGAAGTTCCATTCGTACGCCGGGATCTGTCCGTTCGGGTGGAAGTAGAGATTGCGGAGCATCAGCAGGAGCTGCTCCTTCGCGAAATCGAAATCGACCTGCGCGAGCGCGATCGTGTGGAACGCCAGGTCCCACGCGGCGTACCACGGGTATTCCCACTTGTCGGGCATCGAGATCACGTCGCCGTTGAACATGTGGAACCAGTCGGCGTTCCGGACGTCGTGGTGGATGCCGCCGACGAGCGGGTGCGCCTCGTGTTCCTTGAGCCACTTGTCGACGTCGTAGAAGTAGAACTGTTTCCCCCAGAGCATCCCGGCGAGCGCCTGGCGATGGACTCTCTTCTCGTCTTCGGAGAGCGACGTCGGCGCGATCCGCTCGTAGAACTCGTCGGCGTCGGCGATGCGCGCGGAAAAGGAGGCGTCGAACCCGCGCCCGAACGATTTGGGCCGGCTCCCCGTGGAGAGCCGCAGGTGGACCTCGGAATGGCCTCCCGCCGGCACGTCGAGGACGTACAGCGCCGCGGCCTTCGTCCCGGTCTTCGCCGGGTTCACCGCGTCGCGGTTGCCGTCGACCACGTACTGGTGGAACGAGTCCTTCACCCAGGGCGACGGATTCGACTGTCCCCAGAGCCGGAAGGCGTTGCTCTCGTTTTCCGTGAAGAGGAGCTCCGGCGACCCGTCGCACGACAGGGTCATTTCGCCGAGGGCCGGGTGCGACGCGACCACGGCGCCGCCCGCTTCGCGGAGGACGGGCTTCGTCCCGCCGTCGCCCCACGACCAGGTGTTGCGGAACCACAGCGTGGGCAGGACGTGGAGCTTCGCGGCCTCCGGGCCGCGATTGTGAACCGTGACGCGGATCAGGATGTCCTCCGAGGTCTCCTTCGCGTACTCGACGAAGACGTCGAAGTAGCGGTCGTCGTCGAAGACGCCGGTGTCGAGCAGCTCGTACTCGAATTCCTGGCGCGAGCGGCCGCGGTTCTTCTCGACGAGGTCGCCGTAGGGGAACGCGCGCTGCGGATACTTGTAGAGATACTTCATGTACGAGTGCGTCGGCGTCGAGTCGACGTAGAAGTAGTACTCCTTCACGTCCTCGCCGTGGTTCGCCTCGTTGTTCGTGAGGCCGAAGAGTCGCTCCTTCAGGATCGGGTCGTGCCCGTTCCAGAGCGCGAGGGCGAAGCAGAGGTTCTGCTTGTCGTCGGAAATGCCGCCGAGACCGTCTTCTCCCCACCGGTACGCCCGCGAACGGGCCTGATCGTGCGTGAAGTAGGCCCAGGCGTTGCCGTCGGTGCTGTAGTCCTCGCGGACGGTGCCCCACTGCCGCTCGCTGAGATACGGCCCCCACTTCTTCCAGGGAACGCCCGCTTCGCGAGCCTCGTTGAGCCTTCTCTGCTCCGTGCAGTCGACGAATCGGATCGGTTCGTTCTTGGACATGTTCGCCTCTCTCGACGGTGGGCCGCTCGAGGTTCGAGAAGCCGCACGGTGCTTCGGGTCGTTCGCTTTCGTCGATCCCCGCCCGCCGTTTGCCGGGGGGGCCGGCGATCTCTTCGGGTTCCGTGGCGTGGTGGAGATGGCTTTCACTTCGTCACCGGCCTCTGCGTATCGCGCGACGTGGGTTCGCGTCCGCCGACACGTTTCAAGATCTTCAATCTAGGAGAGCCGGGGTCGTGCGTCTATTGGACCTTGGTCTCATGCGGCGGAGCTGGGAGGCGATGCCGTTCAGAGTCTCGAGACGGCGCCGACCGGGGTGGTCAGGATGCGGGGGAGGCCTCCCTCCGGAAGAACCGGCGTCGATCGCTTTCGAAGTGGTACACCTTCGCGATTTCGATCCGATTGGCGAGGAAGCTGAAGGCGATGACGGAGAGGAGCATGCCGATCAACGGACCCGTGCCGTAGATCCACCATTCTTCCCATCGTCCGGAGACGACCGCCGGTCCGAAGCTGCGCGCGGGGTTCGTGCTCGAGCCGGAGATCGGCCCCTCGATCCAACCCATGAATGCGTAGAGGGGAGGGAAGATCGCCGGGGTGAACGGGCGGAGCTTCCGGAAGCCGAGGAAGACGGCGAGGAGCGAGATCATCAGGAACGTCGCGCCGATCTCGACCGCGAACACCCGCGCGACGCTGTAGCGCGGATCCGGTACGGTCGCTCCGAAAGACACGCTCTTTCCCATCTTTCCCCAGAGAAGGATCGGCAGCGATCCGAGGACGGCTCCGAGGAACTGGGCCGCGACGTATGCCGCGGCGGTGCGCCAGTGCAGTTTTCCCACGAGCTCGAAGGCGATCGTGACGGCGGGATTGATGTGGGCTCCGCTCACCTTTCCCACGGGCGACAGCGCGATCAGGGCGCCCGTTCCACCGAAGAGAAAGCCCGTGATCAGCCTTCTCAGCCCCTCGTTCGGGACCAGGCGCTCCATCGGGCTCCCGGACCCGAACATGAAGACGACGATCGAGAGCCCGATCGCCAGGAGAAAAGCCGTCCCGATCATCTCCGACAGGTACTGGCGCCAGGGGAAACGCGAGCGGGCTCCGCGCTTCGTCACGGCCCGGTCCTCCGATTCACTCCCGACGCTTCCGAAATTGCATCCATGGCAGACTCCTCATCGCTCGAAGTGAGACATCGTCAGCAGGAGGGCGGTGTAGCTCGCCGTTCCGAGCAGGAACGAGCCGTAGCGGCCGTGTTTTCCTTCATGGAGCTCCGCGATCGCTCCGTTGACGATCACACCTCCGGCCACGAAGGCGACCAGGTTCAGAACGACGGTGCTCGAAATGTTCAGCGTCAGGGCGCACGCCCAGCCGGTCAGCGATGCCCCGGCGAGCAGGAACGCCCCGTGCCCTTCGTAAACGTCGGGATAATGAGTACGCAGGTTCCAGGCGATCGGGAAGAGGTGCATGCCCATGGCCACCGCGTAGAGAGCCAGGGCCAGCGAACCCTTGCCGGTCCACACCATCAGGTAGGTCAGGAGCCACGTGTACAGGGCGAAGCCGCCGATTTCGATGCGCGGCAGCCACCAGCCGGCACGGCCCGGGGCGGGCCCGTCCGTGCCGCTCAGCCGCGCATCGAGGACGTCGAGGCCGGAAAAGACGAGGAAGCCAGCCATCGTCCACAGATAGACGCTGTACTCGGGAAAGAGACTCTGGAAGCCCGTGGCGGACTTCGCGTGGTAATCGCGGATCTGATGGAGCGCGGGAAGGACGTGCACGAAGACGTAGGCGACCGAGATCCCGGCGGCGAACGAAAGAAACATGTCGCGACCGGTCGGGCCGGGCGAGAGAGCCTTCCGCCTCACGAACAGAAAGAGGGCGGCGAACAGGAACGCGACGACGAGACTCAAAAGGGTGTTCTGAGCGTTTCCGCCCGACTCGACGCTTTGAAGGGAAATGATCAGCATCGTTCTGGTTCAAGCGAATGGTCAGAAGAAGGGGCCGGAACGGAGAACGATGTTCCGGACATCGAGGCGCCGACGAACAGAATCATGGCGGACCTGCCTTTCCGGCTTGGCCGGGTCGCCGAACGTTGTTTTCGACCTCAGCCGCCGCGGATTGTGAACGTCGGCGAGTACGGGACGGCACCGTACGGCCTTCAGCGACTGTCCCTCACAGACTACGAGCGGGCACTCTCGGCCGCCATTGGACCTTGGTCTGATTGACAGGCCGCACGGGTGAAGCGTCGAGGACGTTCCTCAGAACGCGGCGACCCTCTGGATGACCCAGAACATGGCGATGCTTCCGATGGCGTAGGCCGGAACGAGGGGCGCCCACCGGGGCAGCGGGAGCGGGAACCGCTCCGATGCAACGATCAGGGCTCGCCGCCCCAGGAAGACGAGCGCCAGGACGGAGCCGATGAAGAGGAAATGTCCCGCCTCGACCCCGATGCTGAAGAACAGCAAAGCGGTCGGAATGTGAGCGGCCGGCAACCCGGCGTCGCTCAGCCCGCTGGCGAACCCGAGCCCGTGCATCAGGCCGAACGTGAGGGCCACGACCCACGGCCACCGGGCGGCGATCCCCGCGCGGCCCTCCCGCCCGCGCAGGATCTCCGTCGCCACGAAGACGATGCTCAGCGCGATCGAGGCTTCGACGGGCCGCTGCGGAACGTGGATGTAGCCGAGCGCCGCCAGGCTGAGCGTGATGCTGTGTGACACGGTGAACGCGGTGACGGTCTTGACGAGCTTCCATCCCCCCCGCGTGATGATGATCAGCGCGAGCACGAACAGGAGATGGTCGATTCCCGACAGGATGTGGCTGACGCCGAGCATGGTGTAAGTCCGGGCGACGCCGATCGCTCCGGCCGACGCCGCGACGACGAACGACGGAGCGGACGGCGTCAGGCGCGCCACCTGCGTCGACCCGTCGAGCCGCTCGACGCGCACGAGGACGTCCACCACGGTCGCCCGGAGACCGGCGATGTGAATGCGGCCGCCGCTCAGGCCGCCCGGGCACCCGACGGTCCATCGCTCGGCATAGGCGTTTTCGGCCATCGAACCGTGTGGCCGGGTGACGCTGGCGCAGGTCGCGGGCAGCTCCACGTAGAGTCCGAGCCGCAGATCTCCCTGGGCGGGCACTTTCCAGAACACGTCCCAGGTTTCCCGCGCGGTCTGGCGCAACTCGAGATACGCGGGGCGCACTTCGTGAGCGAGAGCCGGGGGCGCGAGCGCGGCGAACAGAGACAGGAAGAGAAGGGCGCGCTTCACTTCAGCGTATTCCCGGCGAGCTTCTTCGGCTCCGCCTTCGGCGACTCTTCGATCGTCACGGTGTAACGTTTGAGCAGCTCCCGGTAGAACTTCTCGTTCGCGTTCGACCGGCGTTCGTCGTCCCACGCTCGGCGCACGGCCTCGCGCACCTCGGACAACGCGGGAACCCGTCCTTCAGTTCGTTCCCGGACGAAGACCAGGTGCAGGCCGTAGCCGGATTCGACGGGTCCCTGCCACCGGCCGGTGTCGAGTCGAGCCAGCGCTTTCGCGAATGGTTCCCCGAACTGTCGGGCGACATCCCCCGCCGGGGCGCCGTCGAGCTCGTGCTCGAGCAGGAACGGATCGCCCAGCGCCGAGACGTCGGCCGTGTCACCCGCCGCGGTGAGCTGCACGAGAAGGCGGGCGGTGTCGCGGGCGAGATCGGCGCCGTGCCTCTCCGGATCGAGGTACACATGCCGGAACGTGAAACGGGGCTCGAGGCGAAACCCCTCGGCGTGCGTCTGCAGATAGGCATTCAGGTCGGCGTCGGACGGCTCGACGCGCGCGGCGACGTCGTTGGAGATGAACTCCATCTTCTGCGCCAGGCGGCGGCGGATGACGGAATCGTCCTTGTCGAGACCCAGCGCTGTCGCCTCGCGGCAATAGACTTCTTCGCGCACCTGGTCCCGGATCAATCCGGCCAGCTCCTCGGAAGATGGCGGCCGCTGCCACGTCCGGGCGAAGCCGGTCACGAGGTGCTCGACCTGCCCCTGGGTCACGACGATCTTTCTCGGCTCGCCGCTGCCGCTCTTTCGACCGAGGCCGTAGGCGACGAAGAAGGCTGCCCCCAGAACGACGAAGTGCAGCAGGGGCTCCCGAAGGACCCGTTTCATCTTCAGGGTGTGTACCAGATCGGCGAGGTGTAGGCGCGCTCCTGGAGCTTCATCGCGGTTCCGGGGAGCGGCTTGATCCCGAAACGCTTCGCATCGTAGGCCGTCCAGCGTGGCGTGGGGATTTCGAGGACGCGGACATAGTAGAGCGCGCGCTGTCGGGGGTCGAAGGTCGGGTCTTTCCAGGTCGCAATCAGCTCCGGGTCTCCGATGGTGTTGGTCCAGCTGGCGTTGTCGACGTCCACGGTGTCGCCGACAGGGGGGAGCTTGCCGTTGGCGCCCGGCTTGCGGTTGTTCGCGTCGGACCATGCGACGTCGTAGATCTTTTCGTGCAGTTCGCCTTTGGCGTCGAGCCAGCCCTTGATGACCTGGATGCGGTCGAGATTGGCGCCGATGGGGTCTTTCAACGCCGCGACGAGGAACGTCGGGGACTTGCCCGCGGGCGCGTCAGAGAGGTCGCCTCCCATGGGAACGCCCTTGGCGTAGCCGATGGCCGCCGGCATCCGGTTCTTCGCATCCGCCGGCTGGAAGTCCCAGCCGCCGAAGAAGCGCACGATCATGCGCGGTCCCGTCGTGGCATAGGTTTCCCGGCGCTGCATCGCGTCGAAGATCGCCGCGCGGGTGTTCTCGGTCGCCCAGACGGCGGCATAACCGGAGGCGCTGACCTCCCAGTCCTTGATCGTCACTCCGGTCCTGGGGTTCGACATGAACGTCTTGGTCAGGCGTTCCGGGCTCGGTTCCTGCGGTGCGGTCTTGCCGAAGAAGTTGTCTTCTTCCATCGCCGCGAGCCCGTTGTGCGCGTCGCTGCTGCCGATCAGGCCGAACTTGTAGGGATTGACCCCGAGCACCGATTCGAGTTTCAAGCCGTTCTTCAGGGCCGAGCGGGCGTACTCGAACTGGAGCATCTCTTTCGTTTTCGCCACGCTCCCGTCCAGGTTGGCCTTGTCCCATTTCTCGAAATTGGCGAATTCGTCGTTGGGCGACAGGAACGGATGCGCCTCGCCGTCGCCCTTGGTCTGGGTGGTTTCGTAGAGCTTCTCCCACTTGATGCGCGTCTCGGCATACCGGCGATCGATCTTCCGGCCGAAGGCCTCGACCATGGGAAACATGATGCCGTTGCTCAGGTTGCCGTTGTGGGCGATGGCGAGCACTTCGCTCCCGGTTTTTTCTTCCGTGGCGGCCATCCACTTCCAGAGGTCCTCGGGATTGTCGGAGCCGAGGGGCGGCAGGGTCGTGTACGGTTCGACGAGACCGGCCTTCGCGCCGTTCTCCCGGAAGAGGACGTTGCGGTGCAGGTTGTTGCCACCCGTGTTGGATGTCCACTCGTACCCGATGATCGCAGTGAAGCGGCCGGGATCGTTGAAGGCTTCGGCCGCGTCGATCTCCTCCTGCCAGGCGGAGCGGTAGGCGCGCGTGCCCGGGAGCGGAAACCCTTTGGGCAGCTTGTTGTTGCTGAAGCTGACGATGATGTCGAGCGCGGCGTCGGCTCCGTGGCCCGACTTGATCTGGTCGTACCATTTCCGGCCCTGCGGCGTGGCGAGCAGCTCCGGGTCGCCGCTCATCAGCTGCGGGAAGAATCCGAAGCCGTCCGAGTGATCGGCGACGACGAGGAAGTCGAGCGGGCGGGAGAGCTTGACCGGCTGGCCGCTGGACGACAGGACCTCTTCCCCTCGCGCGAACCGGTAGGCCTCGCGCGGCCCCAGGCGGGCGCCGAAGGCGCCGGCGTCCATGGAGAACGAGGTGTGCAGATGCGTGTCGCCGAAGAGCGGCCGCGTCGGAAAGCTGCGGCCGGCGTAAGGCGAGTACGGTGGTTTGGTGGGATACGCCCGGGCGAGAGCGGCGGGGTCCGCCGAACCCGCATCCTGGATCGCCGCTTCCGGCTTGTTCGTTTGCGCGGCGAGCGAAGCGGTCGTGGCCGCGAAAACGACAGTGATCAGTACCCGCTCCAACGTGGTTCGGACTCGGTTCATGGTCGGCTCCTTCAAAATGGCGGGTCCGAGGTATCCGCCGCCCGCTCAATGTAGGCGTGAGCCGGCGTGCATTCCTATTGGACTTAGGTCCCAGGGAAAGTCGGTGCTTCGTCTGATCGTTTCGGCCGGCAATCAGCCGAGCATCTTCATGACCATGCGCAGCAACTGCTCGGCCGGCGTGACGAAGAGAGCGAGGACACCCATGGGCAGAGCGGCCGCGAGCGCCAGCGTGATCAGGGTCTGTCGGTTGATCGGGATGAACGTCATCTGGCGGACGACCGTGTAGCCGGCCCCGAGGTCGTTCAGCGACGAGGCGTCGTTGCTTCCCAGGATGACCTGTTCCCCCGCCTTTTCTCCGCGAAGCCACCGGGTCTCAAAGAGCTGGTCGTGGAGCGTCACCAGGGCGCCGTATTCGAACAGCGCCTTCTTCTTGACGTCGAGGAGGACGGGCGCGACCACCAGGAGGGGAGCGATCAACAGGACGACCGCGAGGACGCCGTAGGCGATCATCGGAACCTTCATCGAGGCGAGCGTGGCTCCCTGATAGGCGATGGAGTTTCCGACAGAGGCGGCGACCACGGCGCCTCCGGCGAAGACGATCGGGCTGAACGCCTTCTGACCCTCGGAGAGGATGCCGAGCCCCGCCGCCAGATCCGTGTGGGAGGCGACCAGATGCAGGCCGGTTCTCGACGTCCGCCACAGGAACAGCGTCCAGAGGGAGAGCCGCCAGAACCATCGAAGCAGGAGAAAACGGAAGAAAGGAGTGCTCACGAGCGCGAACCACCAGCCCGCCGGGCTCAGCGCGCCCGATCCCGTTCCGTCGGTGTGCCAGGTCGAGACGCCCCCCAGGAGGGGCTCGCTCCGGTAGAAGATCAGCGGGGAAAAGGCGGTGATCGCCAGAAGGACCTCGGGAAGGATGCGATCCCGCAGACGCATGGTCCTCTCGATGGCGGCCTCGAAGGAGGGAAGTCCTTTCTCTGTCACCAGGCCTGACCGGAGGAAGTGCAGGGCGATGGTGCGCCATGTCTTCGCGATTCCCGATTCGGCCAGGATCAGGATCGGAACGGCGACGAGAAAACGGACGTTCACGGCGAAGTCCCGAACGAAAGGAATCGTCACCCGCGGTCCATAGGCCGTCCCTCGCAGGGCCGAAAGCACGAGCATGGGAAGCCAGGTGACGAGAACGGCGATCAGGGTCCGCCGCACCAGCCGGGGGTGTTCATCGGCGGCCCGTCCGAGGACGGCGAGCAATCGGGGAATCGGGCCGCCGCCGACGATCGAGAATCGTTCCGCGAGGGGGGATCGGTCTTCGGTCATGCGAGGTCTCCGAGGGTTCGAGCGCTCGGGATCCGGCGGCACGTTCGTCGTGATCCTCCGTCGACCGCCCGGCGCTTCCATCACGGCCGAAGCGCCTGCGCTCCGCGGCGACCGAACGCTTCGTCGACGATCGCCTGCAGCCGCTGGAGCGTCTCCGGTTTCGGCGGCTCGAAGTCCTTCATCTCGTAGATGCGCCCGAGGAACTCGTACTTGCTCTCCCCGAAGCGCATGTACGGCAGCAGCTCGTAATCCACGACGTTGCGATAGGGCTTGATGAAAGCCAGCACCGCCCGGATGTGTTCCTCGTCGTCGTTGACTCCCGGGATGACCGGAGTCCGCGCGATGAATTTCTTGTCGGGGAAGGTCTCGTACGCCCGCTGGATGTTCTCGCGGATCCGGTTGTTCGGGACCCCGGTCCACTTCCGGTGGCGCTCCGCATCGGTGAGCTTGTGGTCGTGGAGCACGACGTCCACGTGCGGCAGGACCTTCTCGACGCTCGTCCACGGCACGTTGAACGCGGTCTCGATGGCGGTGTGGATGCCGCGCCGGTGCGCTTCGGCGAGCAGCGCGGCGGAGAAGTCGGGCTGCAGCTGGCACTCCCCGCCGCTCAGCGTCATGCCGCCTCCGGATTCGCGGTAGAAGCTCTGGTCCTGTTCCACCTCGTCGATCACCTCGTCGACCGTCATCTCGCGCCCGAAGAGATAGAGCGCCTGGGTCGGGCAGACGGGGACGCACGCGGCGCAGTTGGTGCACAGGTCCCAGTTGATCCGGACCTTCTCGCCGGCGCCGTTCCCCGACCCCGCCGTGAAGATGGCCGACTCCGGGCAGACGCCCTTCAGGCAGAAGCCGCACTCCTTGTCACCGATGCAGGCGCCCGCCTTGTAGGCGAGCTCCGGCACGTTGCGGATGCTCTCGGGATTGGAGCACCACTTGCAGCGAAGCGAGCATCCCTTGAGGAAGACGGTCGTCCGGATCCCCGGTCCGTCGTGGGTGCAGAAGTGCTGGATGTTGAGGACCAGTCCCGTCCGGCCGTTCGATTTCATCGCTTTCGGGTCCATGTTCCCCTCCTCACGATCCGAGCGAAATGCCCAGGGCCCGCGCGATCTGGACGAACTCGCCGTCGGGGGGCACGGTCCGGAAACGGTTGATGGCCTCGGACAACGGCACGAACTTCAGGTCCGGCGGCTGGAACACCACCATGGAGCCGCTCTGGCCCTGGGAGAGGGCGCGGACGGCGCCCACCCCGTAGCCCAGCCCGAGCTGCCGGTCCACGACGGTCGGCGCTCCGCCCTTCGCGAGATCGCCGAGCACCAGCGAGAACGTCTCCTGGTCGGTCAGGCGCTGGATCTCGAGCGTCAGCTCCGAGGCGAGGCGGCCACCGGTCTCGATGACGTGGGATCCTCCCTCGCCGGTCGAGGCGGGGGAGAGCGACGCCTTGAAGCCGGAAGAGACGGAGGCGGCGAGCGCCGGCTCGGCCGCCATCGCCCGGACGGCGCCCGTGGCCGCGACGACCAGCCCGTAGGGCCGGCCGGCCTTCGCGCGCTCCCGGAGGCTGGCCGCGACCTTGTCCAGGTCGTACGGGATTTCGGGAATCAGGACGGCGTCGGCGCCCGCGGCCATTCCGGCCTGCAGGGCGAGCCACCCCGCATTGGCGCCGGGAACTTCGACGACGCAGATCCTCCGGACGGACTGCGCGGCCTGGCGAATTCGCTCGAGCGAGTCCGCCACGAAGCTCAGTGCGCTGTTGAAGCCGAAGGAAAGGGCCGTCGCCGGGACGTCGTTCTCGATCGACTTCGGGACGCAGACGGTCGGAAGGCCCTTTCGGCTCAGTCTCCACAGAATTCCGAGCGCCCGCGCGCTCACGACGGAGACGACCGCGTCGATGCGTTCCGCCGCGAGCAGCCGGAGGAGCTCGTCGCTCCGGTCGACCTCGTGCGCCATGCCGTCCGCATCCACCGTCCCGACGCGGAACGGGTCGCTTCGGGCCGCGGTCCCCAGGAGGCACCCGGTCGTCCCCGCGAGCTCCGCGACGCGGGAAGGGGTCAGCGCCAGGAGACCGCCCTCCGGGTAGCGCTCGGGGAACAGCAGCCCCTCGAACCCGTCGCGGATTCCGACGATCTCCCAGCCCCGCTCGTGCGCGGCCAGGGTCGCGCCGGTGATGACGGCGTTCAAGCCGGGGACGAAGCCCCCGCCGACGTTGATGGCGATTCGTTTGATTTTGCTGTTCATCGTCCGGCTCCTTGTCGAGCGGCGGTCCCGTGCGAACGAGGCGACGGTCCGCGATGCGGCGCCGTCGAGCGGACCGGGGCTCTCTTCGATGCACGGGGCAGTGCCTGGGTTGCCTTCCTGGCCTGGGACGTCAGCTCATCGACCGCGTCCAGCTGTTCCCAGGGGAATTCCGGCCGGCCGAAGTGGCCGTACGCGGCGGTCTTCCGGTAGATCGGCGCCCGCAGGCCGAGGTGGTCGATCATCCCCTTCGGGGAGAGCGGAAAGACCTTGCGAACGACCGCGGCGAGCGCATCCTCGGCGAGCGCGCCGGTTCCGTAGGTGTTCACCATGACGGACACGGGATCGACGAGACCGATGCAGTAGCCGAGCTGAACGAGGCATTCGTCGGCGAGACCGGCCTTCACGAGGTTCTTCGCCACGTAACGGGCCATGTAGCCGGCGGACCGATCCACCTTCGTCGGGTCCTTCCCGCTGAACGCCCCGCCGCCATGGACGGCCCAGCCGCCGTACGTGTCCACGATGATCTTGCGTCCGGTCAGGCCGGTGTCGCACTGGGGGCCGCTCACGAGGAACTTGCCCGTTCCGTTGACGGTGATCTTGGTGTTCCGGTCGATCATCGAGCCCACGACCGGCAGCACGACCTTGTCGATGATCTCCCGCTTCGCCTCCTCGGTCGTGAACCGGCCGTCCGGGGTGATCACTTCGTCGGTGTGCGAGGCGGCGATGACGACGTATTCGATCCGCGCCGGTTTTCCGTTGCGGTACTCGACCGTCACCTGCGTCTTGCCGTCTGGCCCGAGGTACGGGAGCGCCCCGTTCTTGCGGACTTCGGTCAGCCGCATCGCGAGCTTGTGCGCCATCATGATGGGCAGCGGCATCAGCTCGTCCGTCTGCCGGCACGCGTAGCCGAACATCAGCCCCTGGTCGCCGGCGCCGATCTCGCCTTCCTTCTTCGAGACTCCGAGGTCGATGTCCGGGGACTGCGGGTGGATCGTCCGGATCACCGCGGCCACGTTCACGTCGAAGCCGTACTTCGGCGAGGTGTACCCGATCTCGTTTCCGAGCTCGCGCACCACCTTCGAGACGTCGAACAGGGCCCGGGTGGTGATCTCGCCGCCGACGATCAGAAGCCCCATCGTGACGTACGTGTTGCACGCCACGCGCGACATCGGGTCGTGCCGGAGGCATTCGTCCAGGACCGCGTCGGAGATCTGGTCGCAGAACTTGTCGACGTGACCTTCGGTCACGGACTCCGAAGTGAAGAACATGTGATTCGGGTACATGGACATGTCAAGATCCTCCGCCCCGGTGACTCAACTCCGCGCCCAGCTCCTCGAGGGCGCTCGTCAGGGTCTTCTGGGTACTGTTCTCGTGTTTCATGGGTGAGCATCTCTCTCAGCCGGTTGCGTATTGACCCTGGCTCGGCGTGCTGGCGGGAGCGCAGAAGCGCTTGAGCAGAGCGGCCGCGACGAAACCGGAGAGGATGGCTCCCAGGAAGATCGCCAGGATGCACATCGTGATCGCGCCCTGGGGAGCGCCGGCGACTCCCATCAACGTCGCGAGGGCCGGGCCGACGTTGCGCGTGCAGATGCCGAGAGTCATCGGGGCTTTCTGGTCGTAGGAGAGTCCGAACCCGAGCAGGTAGGCCGCGAACCCCAGAACGGCGTAGTACAGGATCTGGGTGGCGATCGCATAGGCCCCGACCGCACCGACGATCTCGACCCGGTACAGCCAGAGCAGGTCGGCGCAGAGGATGAGCGTATTGATGCCCGTCACCTTCTTGACGATGGGCGCGGCCTTCTCCGCGAACGGCTCGGCGGCGCGCCGAATCGCCGCTCCGATGACCATCGGGACGACGATGAAGAACAGGAGCGGTTTGGCGATGGTCCAGGGATCCGCCGTGAATCCCTTCAACAACCAAGGCACCATGAACGGCATCAGCACTACCGTTCCGGCATAGGCCAGCAACATGAAAGCCGACATGTAAGCCAGGCTCCCGCCGGATTTCCTCATCATCACCGGGATGGCCGGCGAGCACGGCGCCATCCCCAGAAGCACCAGCCCGAGGGCGTACGGTTCCGCCAGGGGAATGAGCTTCGTGAGCAGCACGGCGAGCGCCGGACCGATGACGAAACACCACACCAGCGTGGTCACCACGAAGCGCAGGTTGCGGAGGGCGGCGAAGGCTTGAGGAACCTCGAGCCGAAGCCCCACCTCCAGGAGGTTTCCGACCATGAAGATGACGATGGTGACGTTCAGCAGAGTTTGAAGCATCGCAGTCAGTCCTTCGTTCGGTTCGCCCCTGACATCCCGGCGATCCACGGCGGAGTAGACACCCGGCCGGCAACCGCTGGTCGCCTGTCGCCTCCGCGTTGGAGCGTGCCGAGGCCAATGTGAATAAGATCTGCTTCGGACACAAGAGGACTCGGGTCTAACCCCAGCGTGCCTCCATAAGCATCTCTTGCATCATCCTTGAAGACGGGAAATCCCTTCATGCCGCCCTCGGTTGGCAGCCTTCGCAAGGCTTCCCGGATAGCGATGCGAAGAGTCTTCTCAACAGGCAAAGCTCTGAAGAATGTTCTGAAGACATGAATAATGTTCTGACGGACAAGAGCCTTGTGATCTTCTCGACTCCACTCTGGTGAGTTCGCCTTCATTCCGAGGCATTCCATAAGGCGGCTGACCATCTGTTCGAAGGCCGGCTTCAGTTGAATCTGCTGCCACGATCCCGTGCCGAGGACACGCTTCTGGACTTCAAGAGTTTGTGTATTGATCCACGTCACGCGTTCCAGCGTTTTGCGGGAACCCTGCCCTTTGACATAGAGAACTTCGATGGAAGACGTGTCCACCTCGTCCACCTGGACAATGACGACGTCCCCGTCCGCCATACTCGCCGCAATCCTGTCGAGCTCATGGGCCTGCTCATCGTGTGGATAATGATTCAGGACATTTCCCAGGAACAGGACGTTCTGCGTGTCCTCGATCCTTTGCGGAAGATCAGCCTTCTGCAAGGCGATCCCGAATTCCGCGAGACCTGCCTCCAGAGGATTCCTTTCCATCCTGTACCCGTCCCAGGAAGGTGCAGGCTGGCTCGCGTCGCCATCCCGCTTTCTTTGCAGATCAATTCTTGCCTCGATCTTCGGCACATCGGGGGCCAGCACGTCATCCAGCCTTGGGTCGGAGAACTCAACGTGTTCACCGGAGTACAGGAACGTCCGGCCCATGAAATACGACTCCCACACTTCATTTCCATGCAGATCGTAGGAATAGGAAATCGACGAGACCTTGCCCTGGCGATCGGCCACAAAGTGCCAGTGTTTGACCTCGCGCGTAGCCTCCTTCGAAGAAATCATCCGGGACAAGCAGCCACGGATCTTCTCCGCCCTGTCTCCCAGGGGAGTGACGTTCGCATAAGGCACTGCCTCGAGGCGTTCTGTGGCCACATAATCCACATCCATCTCGAGGTCGCGTGCCAAGAGAGTTTTCAAGGCGGTCGATACCCTGGCGCGGGACACGCCGACATCAATGAACGCAAACTCACGGTGCAACAGAGGCGGTCGGTCGCCAGGATCCTCGGGATTCTGGAGATCCCACAGAAGGGTCCCTATCCCGGCATTCCTATCAGGGATGATGTTGGTGTCGACAAAGGGAACGGCCGTGTGAGCCTTCATGGGTGGGTCATCCTTGGGCTACTCACTTCCTCCGAGGGCATTGGCGACGAGCCGTAATGCGTTTGTTCCTGTCCTGGGTGGCGAGCCATCCGCTGGCAGGACCGAGCGCCCCCGGTTGCCCAGGGGCGCTCGGCGCATTTCCGACGGAAGTTCGCTGCTAG
>DASTIQ010000097.1 GCA_035717485.1 Thermoanaerobaculia bacterium
GAAGGGCGTCCTCGTCGAGCATCGGTCGCTCGCCAACCTCGTGCGGTCGATGATCGTCCGGCCGGGGGTCGACGGATCGGACGTCTGGGCGGCGGTCACGCCGGTTTCCTTCGACATCGCGCTCGCGGAGATCTTCGTTCCGCTCGTGTCCGGCGCGAAGCTCGTCCTGATCGAGAGAGACGAAGCGATGGATCCCGGGCGTCTCGCCCGGCGGCTCGAGACCTCCGGCGCCACGATCCTCCAGGCCACCCCCGCGACCTGGCGGATGCTCGTCGCCGACGGCTGGAAAGGGAAACGCGATCTCCGGATCCTTTCGGGGGGCGAGGCGCTTTCCGCCGAGCTCGCCCGCGATCTCCGGGGGCGCGGATGCGAGGTCTGGAATCTGTACGGACCCACCGAGACGACGATCTGGTCCGCGATCGGCCGCGTCGTTTCGGACGCCTCGACCCCGCCTCCGCTCGGCGAGCCCGTCGCTCGGACGACGCTCCACGTTCTCGACTCGAGGCTTCGCCTCGCGCCGATCGGCGTTCCGGGCGAGCTCGCGATCGGAGGCGCCGGGGTCGCGCGCGGCTATCTCGGACGCCCCGCCGAAACCGACACCCGGTTCGTCCGGAACCCGTTCGGGGCGGGCCGCCTCTACCGGACGGGGGACCGCGTCCGGCGCCGGGTCGACGGCTCGATCGAGTTCCTCGGGCGCCTCGACGACCAGCTGAAGATTCGCGGCGTCCGGGTCGAGCCGGCGGAGGTCGAGAGCGATCTCGAGGCGGATCCCGACGTCCGGCGCGCCGTCGTCGTCGCCGCCGGAGAGCCGCCGGAGCGGCGGCTCTCCGCGTTCGTCCAGCCGCGGGCGACCTTCGATCCTTTCGTGATCCGCGAACGGCTGCGGCGCCGTCTTCCCGAGCCGATGATCCCGTCGGAGATCGAGCGCGTCGACGATTTTCCGCTCACGCCGTCCGGAAAGGTCGACCGCCGCGCGCTCGCCTCCCGGAGCCGCGCTCGGCGCGTTTCCGGCGGGTCCCCGCGGAATCCGACCGAGGAGCTCGTCGCGCGGACCTGGCGCGAGGTCCTGCGCCTGGAGACCGTCGGCGTGGACCAGAACTTCTTCGAGCTCGGAGGTCATTCCCTCCTGGCGACGAGGATTCTCGCCCGGCTCCGCTCGACGTTCGACGTCGAGCTTCCGCTTCGGCTCCTCTTCGAGCAGCCGACCGTTGCCGGCCTCGCCGGGGAGATCTCCCGCCGAATGGACGCGGAGCCGGCATGACGTCGATGGCGCTTCCTCCGGGCGAGATCCACGTCTGGTGGTACGACACGCGGGCCGGCGCGTCGGAGGAGACCGAGGCATGGACGGATTTCCTCGACTCCGCCGAACGCGACCGGGCCGAATCGTTCCGCTTTCCCGACGATCGGCGACGTTGGGCGGCGGGTCGAGGCGCCCTTCGCGCGCTCGCGAGCCGTTATCTCGGCGCGTCGCCCCGCGAGCTCCGCTTCGAATACGGCGCTTCGGGAAAGCCGCGGATTCGCGATGCTCGCCTTCGCTTCAGCCTTTCGCGCTCGGAGGGTGCCATCCTGCTCACTTTTTCGGCAGACCGCGAGCTCGGCGCGGACCTCGAGCGAGTCCGCCGCGGATTCGACGGCGAAGAGATCGCGGGCAGGTTTTTTGCTCCCGGGGAGGTTGCGTCTTTGGCGGCCCTGCCCGAAGGCATCCGTTCCGAAGCTTTTTTTCGTTGCTGGACCGCAAAGGAGGCCTATCTGAAAGGGCGAGGCGATGGACTCGGATACCCCCTCGAGGCGTTCGAGGTGCCGGTCGGGGCGAAGGACCCCTGCCGTCTCCGCGGACATCGAGAGCCGGGGGAAACGAGCCGCTGGTGGCTCCTGCCCATGACGCCCGCGGAAGGCTATGTGTCGACGATCGCCGTCGATGGCGATCTTCCGGCGGTGCTCCGATTCGAGGCGGGACGGGCGTGAGCGCGGTCGCGGCGGTTCCCGAGCGTCCGACGATCGTCATCCGCCCGTCGCAAGGCTGGATGTCGCTCGGGCTCGCGGAGATCTGGGAATACCGGGAGCTCCTCTACTTCCTCGTCTGGCGCGACGTGAAGGTCCGCTACAAGCAGACCGCGCTCGGCGCCGCGTGGGCGGTCATCCAGCCGCTCATGACGATGATCGTCTTCACGATCTTCTTCGGAAAGCTCGCCAACGTCGGATCGGAAGGTCTGCCGTATCCGATTTTTTCCTACGCCGGTCTCCTTCCGTGGACGTTCTTCGCGCAGGGACTCTCGATGTCCTCGGACAGCCTCGTCGGATCCTCGAACCTCATCAAACGGGTGTACTTCCCGCGCCTCGTCATCCCCGCGTCGTCGGTTCTCGCGGGCGTCGTGGATTTCTCGATCGCGTTCGTGATCCTCGTGGGGATGATGTTCGCGTACCACATTCACCCGACGGCGGGAATCGTGCTGCTCCCCCTGTTCCTGCTCCTCGCGCTCACGACCGCCCTCGGCGTCGGGGTCTGGCTGTCCGCGCTCAACGTCGAATATCGGGACGTCAAGTACGTCGTCCCGTTCGTCGTCCAGCTCTGGCTCTTCGTCACCCCCGTGATCTACCCGTCGACGAAGGTGACGACGTGGCTCGCCTCCCACGGGATCCCGACCTGGATCTACGGCCTGAACCCGATGACGGGAGTCGTCGAAGGCTTCCGGTGGGCGCTCCTCGGAACGGGAACCGGCCCGGGTCCGGTCATCCTCGCGAGCGGGCTCATGTCGGCCGCGATGCTGCTCGCGGGCGCTTTCTACTTCCGCCGGATGGAGAGGACGTTCGCCGATGTGGTCTGAGGGGAAGCCGTTCCGCGAAGCGCTGCCGGAGCGCGGCCGGACGGCACGGGGGGAAGGCTGCGTCGTGATCGGGGAGGTGGCGCAGGCGCACGACGGCAGCCTCGGCATGGCGCACGCGTTCATCGACGCGATCGCCGACGCGGGGGCCGACGCCGTCAAGTTCCAGACGCACATCGCGGCGGCCGAGAGCACGCCCGCCGAGCCGTGGCGGGTGCGGTTCTCGCCGCAGGACGCGACGCGCTACGACTACTGGAAGCGCATGGAATTTCCGGAGGAGGCGTGGCGCGGGCTGCGTGCGCACGCCGAGGAGCGCGGACTCTGGTTCCTGAGCTCCCCCTTTTCCCGCGCGGCGGTCGACCTCCTCGAAGGCGTCGGGGTCGCGGCCTGGAAGGTCGCCTCGGGGGAGACCGGGAGCGGCGACCTCCTCGATGCGATCCTCGCGACCGGACGGCCGGTCATCCTCTCGACCGGAATGAGCGCGTGGCCGGAGATCGATGACGCCGTCGCCCGCGTGCGCCGACGCGGCGTGCCCCTCGCCCTGCTCCAGTGCACGTCCGCGTACCCCTGTCCGCCCGAAAAGGTCGGCGTGAACGTTCTCGAGCTCTACCGGCAGCGGTACGGGGTTCCGGCGGGTCTTTCCGACCATTCCGGCAAGATCTTTCCGGGGCTCGCGGCCGCGACGCTCGGCGCGGACGTCGTCGAGGTCCACGTCGCGTTCTCGCGGCGGATGTTCGGGCCCGACGTGCCCGTCTCGCTCGTCTTCGAGGAGCTCGCTCAGCTCGTCGAGGGAATCCGGTTCATCGAACGGATGCGGGCGCACCCGGTCGACAAGGACGAGGCAGCGCGCGAGACGGCGCCGCTTCGCGGACTGTTCACGAAGAGCGTCGTCGCCGGGCGGGATCTCGCCGCCGGGACGATCCTGACTCGCGACGTTCTCGCGGTGAAAAAGCCGGGGAGCGGGATTCCGGCGGCGCGCCTTCCGGAGTTGGTCGGCGCGCGCCTCGTCCGCGACGTCCACGCCGACGAGCTCCTCGCCCTTTCGGACGTGGAGGCCGCGCGATGAGCGCGCAGGATGGTCGCGCCGTGGGCGCGCAGGACGGACGCCCGGTGAGCGCACCGGTGCAAGCGATCGTCCCGTCCGGCCTCGGACGCCGCCGCCGCGTCTGCGTCGCGGTGACCGCCCGCCCGAGCTACAGCCGCATCAAGAGCGCGATTCGCGCGATCCAGGACCACCCGGAGCTCGAACTCCAGCTCGTCGTCGGCGCCTCCGCGCTCCTCGACCGCTACGGCTCCGCCGTGCGTCAGATCGAAGAGGACGGGTTCCCGATCTCCGCGCGCGTGTACATGGTCCTCGAGGGGGAGAACCTCGCGGCGATGGCGAAAACCACCGGGCTCGGCCTTCTCGAGCTCGCCACCGTGTTCGACAACCTGAAGCCGGACGTCGTCGTCACCGTCGCCGACCGCTACGAGACGCTCGCGACCGCCGTCGCGGCCTCCTACATGAACATTCCGGTCGCCCACGTGCAGGGGGGCGAGATCACGGGATCCATCGACGAGAAGGTCCGCCACGCGGTGACGAAGCTGTCGAATCTTCATTTCGTCTCGACGCGCCCCGCGGCGGAGCGCGTGCTCCGCATGGGGGAGGCGCCCGAATCCGTGTTCGTCACCGGATGCCCGTCGATCGACGTCGCGGCCGAGGTCGCGGCGGACCCGACGATCCGGTTCGATCCGGCCACGAAGTATGGCGGCGTCGGCGCCGAAGTGGATCTCTCGGGAGAGTACGTCGTCGTCCTCCAGCACCCGGTGACGACCGAGTACGCGGAGGCGCGCGAACACGCGACCGAGACGCTTCACGCGATCCGGACGCTCGATCTCCCGACGCTCTGGTTCTGGCCCAACGTCGACGCCGGGTCGGACGGGACCTCGAACGCGATCCGGTCGTTCCGGGAGACGGAGAAGCCCCGGAACATCCGGTTCTTCAAGAACATGTCGCCGTCCGATTTTCTCCGGGTGATCCTCGCGAGCCGCTGCCTCGTGGGCAACTCGAGCGTCGGGATCCGCGAGTGCGCGTTCCTCGGCGTTCCGGTCGTCAACATCGGTTCGCGCCAGGGCGGGCGCGACCGCGGGCGCAACGTCATCGACGTCGGATATTCGTGCGGGGACATCGTCTCGGCGGTCCGCCGGCAGCTCGAGCACGGACCCTACGCCTCCGACGACGTTTACGGCAACGGCGGCGCGGGGAAAGCGATCGCCGGGCTCCTCTCGGAGCGCCCGCTCACCATCGAGAAGAGGCTCGCGTACGCATGAAGACGCTCGGTCTCGTACCCGCCCGGGGCGGGTCGAAAGGCATTCCGCGCAAGAACCTCCGTCCGCTCGCCGGCCGGCCGCTCCTCGATTACACCGCGCGGGCGGCGCTCGCCGCCGCTTCCCTCGCGAAAGTCGTGCTCTCGACCGACGACGAGGCGATCGCGGAGGCCGGGCGGGAGGCGGGACTGGCGGTGCCGTTCCTGCGGCCGCCGGAGCTCGCGGAGGACGATACGCCGACACTCCCGGTCGTCCAGCACGCGCTTCGCTGGCTCGAGCGGCACGGCGAGACGTTCGACGCCGTCTGCCTGCTCCAGCCGACCTCGCCGTTCCGCCGCGCCGAGACGATCGACGCGTGCGTCGCGCTCCTCGAGCGCACGGGCGCGGACTCGGTCGTGTCGGTCGTCCCGGTCCCGCCCGAGCACAATCCCCACTGGGTGTATTTCCGCTCGGCCGACGGCCTCATCCGTCTCGCCACGGGCGAGAGCGCGCCGATCCCGCGCCGACAGGCGCTCCCGCCGGCGTATTGCCGGGACGGTTCCGTCTACGTCTCGCGCGCCGCGATGGTGCTCGAGCGCGGAACGCTCTACGGGGACCGGGTCGCCGGTTTCGTTTCCGAGGAGGAGGACGTCGTGAACCTCGACGAGATGGACGACTGGCGCCGCGCCGAAACGCTCGCCGCCGCGCGCGGCGGGAGTCCGCGATGAGCGCGTCGACGATCGCCCCGGTCGTCCCCGAGCTCGAAGCCCCGGCGGCGGCGGATTCGCCGATCGCGATCCGGGTCGAGAACCTGTCGAAGAGCTACCGCATCGGGGAGATCCGGCCGCGATACAAGACGATCCGGGACTCCCTCTCCGCGCTCGTCTCCGCTCCGGTCCGCCGCTTCACGCGCCGGCGCCGCGCGGGGGACACGACGATGTGGGCTCTCCGCGATGTCTCGTTCGACGTCCGCCGGGGGGACGTCATCGGAGTCATCGGCCGGAACGGAGCGGGGAAGAGCACGCTGCTCAAGGTCCTCTCGCGCATCACCCAGCCGACGCTCGGCGTCGCGGAGATCCACGGCCGGGTCGGCAGCCTCCTCGAAGTGGGAACGGGATTCCACCCCGAGCTGACGGGGCGCGAGAACGTTTTCCTGAACGGCGCGATCCTCGGAATGCGGCGCTCCGAGATCCAGGCGAAGTTCGACGAGATCGTCGCGTTCGCCGAGGTCGCGAAGTTCATCGACACGGCGGTCAAGCATTACTCGACCGGGATGTATCTCCGGCTGGCCTTCGCCGTCGCGGCCCACCTCGAGCCCGACATCCTTCTCGTGGACGAGGTGCTCGCCGTCGGCGACGTGCTCTTCCAGAAGAAGTGCCTCGGGAAGATGGAGGACGTCGCGCGCACCGGACGGACGGTGCTCTTCGTCAGCCACAACATGGGGGCGGTCCGGTCGCTCTGCACGAAAGGTCTCTTCCTCGAGAACGGCCGCGTGCTCCAGTCGGGCGACGTCGGAAAGTGCATCGAGACCTATTTCACCCAGATCGGAGCGTTCCAGGCGGCGAAGGAGGGCGAGGGCGACGCGGCGTCCGCTTCCGGGTTCGGCAACGTGCGGGTGACCGGCCCGGCCGGGGAAAACGCGATCGACCAGTCGGAGCCCTTCGACGCCCGGACGCGGCTGGCCATCCGCCAGGAAGTCTCGGGCTTCTCGCTGTTCTGCATCGTCGAAGACATGCAGAACCGGATGGTGTTCCACCTGCGCGAGGAGAGCACGGAGCTCGGACTCGAGGCCGTGTCCCGCGGAGACTACGCGATCCAGGTGCGGATTCCGCCGCTGTGGCTGAACACCGGCCTGTACTCGCTCTATTTCAAGGTCCTCTTCTGGGGAAATTTCGGAAAAGCACGGCACGTGTCCGACAAGGTTCCGCTCGACGTGACCGGGCGGCACAGCCGGGTGGACGCCATCCTCCATCCTGCCGGGCAGTGGACCGTGCGGCGGAGCGAGGGCTGACGATGTGCGGAATCGCCGGAATCGTCGGTGCGGAGCGAAGCGAGCCGCGGCTCGCCGCGATGCTCGCCGCCCAGGCGCACCGGGGCCCCGACGGGACCGGGACGTTCGTCTCGGCGGGCGGTCGCGCCACGATCGGACACAACCGCCTCGCGATCATCGACCTCTCCGAGAACGGCCGCCAGCCGATGACGCGCGACGGGCGGCGCTTGATCGTCTTCAACGGCGAGATCTACAACTATCGCGAGCTCGCGCGCGAGCTCCGGCCCGAGGGCGGATTCCGGACGCGGACCGACACCGAGGTCCTCCTCGCCGCCTACGAGGCCTGGGGGCCCGGGTGCCTCGACCGCCTGGTGGGGATGTTCGCGTTCGCGATCTGGGACGAAGTCGAGAGAACCCTGTGGGCCGTCCGCGACCGGTTCGGGGTCAAG
>DASTIQ010000098.1 GCA_035717485.1 Thermoanaerobaculia bacterium
GATGAACGAGGACACCTGCATCGTTCGCGCCGCGAAGAACCTCGCGAAGTTCTTCGCGCACGAGTCGTGCGGCCAGTGCACGCCGTGCCGCGAGGGTTGCCCGTGGCTGCTGAAGGTCCTGGGCCGGATCGAGGGAGGCGAAGGGCGCCCCGAAGACGTCGAGCTGCTGCTCCCCATGGCGAAGCAGATGAACAACGGGATGACGCTCTGCGTCTTCGCGGACGCCGCGGTGGGACACGTGGTCTCGACCGTTCCGAAGTTCCGCGCGGAATACGACTACCACGTCACCCACAAGCGGTGCATGGTCGGGACCCGAGAGGAAGTCGTGGCGTGAAGCCGCGCGAAAGCCGCGGCGGGATGGCCGCGCGAACCGAGGCCGCCTGAATGCCGAAGATCACGTTCCAGGACAGGGAAACGCGCACCGTCGAGGTGCCGGACGGGACGAACCTGATCGAGGCGGCGAAGCTCGCCGGGATCGAGATCCCGCACTTCTGCTATCACCCGCGCTTCTCGGTCGTGGGCCAGTGCCGCATGTGCCTCGTCGAGATCGACGGGATGCCGAAGATCCAGGCCGCCTGCACGACGCCGATCAAGGACGGGATGGTCGTCAAGACCGGCTCTCCGAAGACGAAGGACGCGCAGAAGGCGACGATGGAGTTCCTGCTGATCAACCACCCGCTCGACTGCCCGATCTGCGACCAGGCCGGCGAGTGCAAGCTCCAGGACAACTCCTTCGGGTACGGCTTCCAGCAGTCCCGCTACGACGAACGCAAGAAGCAGTACGACGGATACTCGCGCACGAAGATCGGACCGCACGTCATCGCCGACATGACGCGCTGCATCCTCTGCACGCGCTGCATCCGGTTCACCCAGGAGATCGCGAAGACGGGCGAGCTGACGTTCCTCGACCGCGCCGGCTCGACCCTCGTCTGGACCCACGAGGGGCGGGAGCTCGACAACGACTGGTCCGCCTGCGCCGCCGACGTCTGTCCGGTCGGCGCGCTCACGGTCGAGGACTTCCGTTTCCGGCAGCGGGTCTGGTACCTGAAGAAGACGCCCTCCGTCTGCCCCGGGTGCGACATCGGCTGCAACAACACGATCGAATCGCGCGGCGGGATCGTCTACCGGTACATGCCGCGCCTCAATCCCGACGTCAACGACTACTGGCTCTGCGACCACGGCCGGTTCCTCGCCGAGAGCCTGAACGAGCGCGACTACGGGCGCCCGCTGGTCCGGGAGGGCGGCGAAGAGAAGAGCGTTCCTTGGGACGCCGCGATCGCGCGCATCCTGTCCGCGATCCGGGAGACGACCGGAGGCGCGGGGCCGTCGGCGATCCTCGCCCTCGGCTCGGGATTCCTTTCGAACGAGGAGAACTGGCTCCTCCGGAAGCTCTTCGGCGACACGCTCGGCGTGCCGAACCTCGACGTCGCGGCGGACCCCGACCGCGTCCGCCGGATGCCGTCGAAGAGCGGATGGATCGAGAGCTCGGGCGTCGCCGCGCCGAACCTGAAGGGCGCGCGCGACGTCGGCGTGGGCCCCCGCGCCGGCGGGAAGGGCCTCGCGGCGCTCTACGACGGGAGCTTCACCCCCGAGATCGTCTACGTCGCCGACGCGGCCTGGTCGAAGGACGCGGAGAACCCGGACCGCGTCGCCGCGCTCCGGCGCGCGAAGCTCCTCGTCGTTCACGCGCGGACCGAGAACCTCCTGACGCGGGAGGCCGACATCGTGCTCCCGGCGACCTCGCTCGCCGAGAAGGACGGCACCTTCACGAACCGGTTCGGACGGGTGCAGCGGTTCGAGCGCGCGATGCTCGCCAAACCGCCCGTCAAGGCGGACTGGGAAATCCTGCTGCTCCTCGCGGTCGCCCTCGGCTTCGGCGATCCGTCGTGGAATCCCCTGTCGATCTTCCCGATGCTCGCGGAGGAGATCCCGGGCTACGCCGTCGACGAAGACGTGCTCGACGGCGGCCTGACCATGAAGAAGGGACTCTTCGTCGCCGAGGGAGGATTGTGAGCGCGGCGGACTGGGCGATCGTCGTCCTCCGGCCGCTCATCCCGGTCCTCGGGGCCGCGATGGCCGTCCCCGTCCTCACCTGGGCGGAGCGCCGCGGCGCGGGCCTCATCCAGGACCGTCCCGGCCCGAACCGCGTCGGGTTCTTCGGATGGCGCGCCTTCGGACTCGGCCAGCCCCTGGCGGACGCCTTCAAGTTCTTCTTCAAGGAGGACATCACCCCGGACAACGCGGACGTGTTCCTCTACACGCTGGCGCCCTGGATCGTGATGTTCTCGGCGCTCGTGGGGTTCGCCGTCATCCCCTACGGCCCGACGATCCCGGTCGCGGGGAGGAGCGTCCCCCTCGTCGGCGCGGACGTGCCGATCGGCGCGCTCTTCATCTTCGCGATGACCGGGCTCTCCGTCTACGGGATCGTGCTCGCGGGATGGTCCTCGAACAACAAGTACTCCCTCATGGGAGGCTTCCGATCGGCCGCCCAGGTCATTTCCTACGAGCTCGCGATGACGACGGCGGCGGCCGGCGTTTTCCTCTCCTCCTCGTCGCTCCGGCTCACGCGGGTCGTCGAGGCGCAGCGCGGTTCGTTCCTTCGCTGGAACGTCGTCCCCCAGTTCTTCGGTTTCGTCGTCTTCACGATCGCCGCCTTCGCCGAGACCAACCGCGTCCCGTTCGACCTCGCCGAGGCCGACGCGGAACTCGTCGGCGGGTACCACACCGAATATTCCGCCTTCAAGTTCGGCGCGTTCTTCATGGCCGAGTACATCGCGATGACGGTCGGATCCGCGTTCATCGTCACCATGTACTTCGGCGGATGGTCGCTCCCCTTCTTCCACCCGACGGGGCTCGTCGGCGGCCTCGTTTCCGTCGCGGTCTTCGCCGCCAAGACGGCGTTCTTCCTGGGGGTCTTCATCTGGGTGCGGTGGACCCTCCCCCGGTTCCGGTACGACCAGCTGATGCGGCTCGGGTGGAAAGTCATGCTTCCGCTCGCGTTCGCGAACCTGGTCTGGGTCGCGCTCCTCGTGCGGACGGGAATCCTGTGAACGCGTCGCGGCTGATCTTCGACCTCGCCGGCGCGATCGCGGTCGTCTTCGCGGGCGTGATGGTCGTCCACCGCAATCCGATCAAGAGCCTCCTGGCGATCGTCGTCACGTTCTTCGCGCTCGCGGTCGGATTCGTCCTCCTCTCCGCCCCGTTCCTCGCGGCGATCCAGGTGATCGTCTACGCCGGCGCGATTCTCGTCCTCTTCCTCTTCGTGACGATGCTCCTGAACCTGCCGACGGAAGAGGCGGCCGCGGACCGGCGCCCGTTCCAGCGGTTCTTCGCCCTCGTCGCGATCGTGGCGTTCGCGGGAATGCTCCTCGCGATGGTCCGGCGCAGCGGAGAGACCGCCGGGACTTCCGGACAGCCGCCCGCGACCGGCGCGATCGAGCCGCTCGCGCAGGCTCTCTTCTCGCACGCCGCGCTTCCCTTCGAGGCCGTCTCCGTCCTGCTCCTCGCTTCCCTCACCGGGGCGTACATCCTCATGCGGCGCGAACGGTCCGGGAGCGCCGCCCCGTGAGCGTCCCGCTGCTCGACGTCCTCGTCGTCTCGGTCGCGCTCTTTTCGCTCGGCCTCTGCGGGGCGCTCCTCCGGCGCAACGCGATCACGATCTTCCTCTCGATCGAGCTGATGCTGAACGCGGCGAATCTCGCGATCGTCGGGTTCGGGGAGAAGGTCGGCGGCTACGCCGGGCAGACGGTCGTCTTCTTCGCGATCGTCGTCGCCGCGGCGGAGGCCGCCGTCGGCCTCGCGATCTTCGTCGCCGTCTTCCGGCACCACGAGACGATCGACGTGAACAAGACGAACCTGCTGAAGTGGTGAGCGCGTGATCCCTCTGTTCGTCCTCCCGCTCCTGCCGTTCCTCGGCTTCCTGCTGTGCGGCCTGCTCGGGCGGAAGCTCGGAAAGACGTTCGTCACCGTCTGCGGCGTCGGGTCCGTCGCGGCGACGACCGTGCTCGCCTGGGTCCGGCTCGTGCCGTTCGCCGCCGACGCGTTCGCGGGCCACGCCGCGCCGATCCTCGAGCGTTACGGCTCCTGGATCCGCGCCGGGAACGTCTCCGTCGATTTCGCGATGCGCCTCGACCCGCTCTCGGCGCTGATGCTCTCGTTCGTCACGTTCGTCGGTTTCCTGATCCACGTCTACTCCGTCGGGTACATGCACCACGACGAGGGCTACTGGCGGTATTTCAGCTATCTGAACCTCTTCATGTTCGCGATGCTGACGCTCGTTCTCGGGTCGAACTTCCTCATCCTTTTCGTCGGCTGGGAAGGCGTGGGGCTCTGTTCCTACCTCCTGATCGCCTTCGACTACCAGAAGGAGTCCTCCGCCCGCGCGGGACGGAAGGCGTTCGTCGCCAACCGCGTCGGCGACTTCGGGTTCCTGATCGGTTTGTTCCTCGTCCTCGGCCTCTTCGGCTCGCTCGAGTTCGACCGGATCTTCCCGGCGGCCGCGGCCGCGCCGGAGCGGTTCGCTCCCGCGATGACCGCGATCGCGCTCTGCCTCTTCATCGGCGCCTGCGGGAAGAGCGCGCAGCTCCCGCTGTACGTCTGGCTCCCCGACGCCATGGCCGGCCCGACGCCGGTCTCGGCGCTCATCCACGCCGCGACGATGGTCACGGCGGGCGTCTACGTCGTGGCGCGCGCGAACGTCTTCTTCCGCCTCTCGCCGACCGCCATGGCCGTCGTCGCGATCGTCGGGGGCGCGACCGCGCTCTTCGCCGCGATCATCGGAACCGCCCAGACCGACATCAAGAAGGTGCTCGCCTACTCGACGATCTCCCAGCTCGGCTACATGTTCCTCGCGTGCGGCGTCGGCGCGTTCGTCGCCGGGATGTTCCACGTGATGACGCACGCGTTCTTCAAGGCGCTCCTCTTCCTCGGCTCGGGGTCGGTCATCCACGCGATGGGCGGGGAGCAGGACATGCGCCGGATGGGCGGGCTCCGCCGCGCGCTCCCGGTGACGTACTGGACGTTCCTCGCGGCCACGCTCGCGATCGCGGGCATTCCGGTCTGGGCCGGCTTCTTCTCGAAGGACGAGATCCTCGGCGCGGTCTTCGCGAAGAGCCCGGCGCTGTGGGCGGTCGGCTTCGTGGCGGCCGGACTCACCTCCTTCTACATGTTCCGCGTGGTGTATCTGACGTTCTTCGGGACCTTCCGGGGGACCGAGGAGGAGAAGCATCATCTCCACGAGTCTCCGGCGACCATGACCGGGCCGCTCGTGATCCTCGCCATCCTCTCGACCGTCGGCGGGTTCGTCGGGCTCCCGGCCTTCCTCGGCGAGCGGGCGAATCTCTTCCACCGGTTCCTCTCCCCGATCGTCCCGCCGATCGCCGCCGGCGCCTTGATCGGCGAGCTCGGCTGCGGAACCGAGATCGCGCTGATCGCGGCGTCCGTCGCGGTCGCTCTCGTGGGGTGGGTCGTCGCGCGGACGTTCTACTCGGGCGAGCGCGCGGGGACGGTCCCGGAGCGGTTCGTGCGCGCCTTCCCGGGCGTCCACCGCGTCGTCGAGAACAAGTTCTATGTCGACGAGCTCTACGAGGCGGTGATCTACCGCCCGTTCCGCGCGCTCTCCCGGATGTTCTGGAAGGTGGTCGACACGCTGATCATCGACGGACTCGTCAACGCGGGCTCCTTCCTGGTCGAGCTCGCGGGGGACCTCCTCCGCTTCTTCACCACCGGAAACGTCCGGAACTACGCGCTCACGTTCCTCCTCGGGATCGTGGCCCTCCTGGCCTACCTCGGATGGGCGCCGCGATGATCGCCGTCCCGCACCTGCTCTCCTGGCTGATCTTCCTTCCGGCGGCGGGCGCCGCGCTCCTGCTCCTCTTTCCGGCGCGCGCGGCGACGGAAGCGAAGACGGCGGGCGTCGTCGTCTCCCTCGCGGTCTTCGTCCTCTCCGTCGGGCTCTGGCGGTACGACCCCGCGATCGCCGCCTTCCAGTTCGGCGAGAGCGTCCCGTGGATCCCGCCGCTCGGGATCACCTACACGGTCGGAATCGACGGGATCTCGCTCCTCCTCGTCCTGCTGACGACGTTCCTGACCCCCGTCGCCCTGATCTTCTCGCTCTCGCACGTGAAGCAGAACGTGCGGGGCTTCACGGCGGCGTTCCTCCTCCTCGAGACGGGAATGCTCGGCTCGCTCGCGGCGCTCGACCTCGCGCTCTTCTACGTCTTCTGGGAAGTGATGCTCGTCCCGATGTACTTCATCATCGGGATCTGGGGAGGGAAACGGAAGATCTACGCCGCCGTGAAGTTCTTCCTCTTCACGATGGCGGGATCGCTCCTGATGTTCCTCGCGATCCTCTACATGGCCGTCCAGTACCACCGGGCCACCGGAGACTGGTCCTTCTCGCTCGAGCATCTCTATCCGATGACCTTCCCCATCGCGACGCAGACGATCCTGTTCTTCGCGTTCGCGGCCGCGTTCCTCGTGAAGGTGCCGATCTTCCCCCTCCACACGTGGCTGCCCGACGCGCACACGGAGGCGCCGACGGCCGGCTCGATCATCCTCGCGGGCGTCCTGCTGAAGCTCGGCGTGTACGGCTACCTTCGGTTCGCGCTCCCCTTCTTCCCGCAGGCGGCCACGCGGTTCGCGCCGTGGCTCGCCGGGCTCGCGCTCATCGGGATCGTCTACGGCTCGATGGTCGCGTACGCGCAGAAGGACATGAAGCGCCTCGTCGCGTACTCCTCGGTCGCGCACCTCGGGCTCGTGATGCTCGGGATCGCGGCGCTGACGTCGACGTCGACCTCCGGCGCGGTGCTCCAGAGCGTCAACCACGGACTCTCGACCGGCGCGCTCTTCCTCCTCGTCGGCGTCCTCTACGAGCGTCGGCACACCCGCGAGATCGCGGCGTACGGCGGAATCGCGAAGATCGTGCCCGTCACGGCCACGCTCTTCCTGATCGCCACGCTGTCGTCGATCGGGCTTCCCGGACTGAACGGGTTCGTCGGCGAGTTCCTGATCCTGACCGGCACGTTCAACGCCCCCGGAGTGCCGCGGTGGTGGGCGATCGTCGCGACGAGCGGAATGATCCTCTCCGCGGTGTATCTCCTCACCCTCGTGCAGCGTGTTTTCTGGACGCCCCTCGTCCACGAGGAGAACCGGACCCTTCCCGACATCCGGACGTCGGAATTCCTCGTCTGCGCGGCCCTCGTCCTCGCGATGGTCGCGATCGGCGTCGCGCCGAATCTCTTCCTCGACAAGATCCACGGCTCGGTCGACACGCTCCTCGCGTTCGTGCGCGCGAAGTCGGCCGCCCCGCTCGAGGCGCTCCGGTGATCTCGGCCGCCGTGACGCTCGACGCGCGCGCCGCGCTCCCCGAGGCGGTGCTCGCGGGGGCGGGATGCCTGCTGCTCCTGATGGAGGCGTTCCTGCCGGCGACCCGGCGCGCCTTCGGGGCGATCTCGATCCTCGCCGCCGGCGGCTACATGGTCCTCCTCGAGCGGATTCCCGCCGCGCGCGCGTTCGGCGGGACGCTCGACGGATCGATCTTCGCCCACGTCTTCGGCCTGTTCCTGGGCCTCGCGGCGGTCCTGACCCTGCTCGTGGCGCGGCCGTACCTGGAGAGGGCCGTGCAGGGGGGGCTCGTCGCGTCGGACGGAGAGTTCTACCCGCTCCTCCTCTGGGGCGCCGTCGGACTGTCTCTCATGGCGCGGGGCCTCGACCTGCTCGTGATCTTCCTGGGGCTCGAGACGTTCTCGCTCTGCTTCTACATCCTCGCCGCGTACTTCAAGCGTTCGGAGGCCTCGTCGGAGGCGGGGCTGAAGTACTTCCTGACCGGGGCGTTCGCGTCGTCCTTCACGCTCTTCGGAATCGCGTTCGTCTTCGGGAAGACGGGCACGACGGCGATCGCCGGATTCGCGGACGCACGCGTCGCGGCCGACCCGCTCCTCCTGGCGGGGCTGGTGTTCCTGATGTCCGGCTTCGCCTTCAAGGTCGCCCTCGCCCCGTTCCATGCCTGGGCGCCCGACGTCTACGCGGGGATGCCGACGCCGGCCGTCGCCTTCCTCTCCGTGGCGCCGAAAGGCGCCGCTCTCGTCGTCCTCTTCCGCGTCCTCGGCGGCGTGTTCGACGGACTCCCGTCGAGCCGATTGCGGGCGGGACTCGCGGCCGTCGCCGTCCTCTCGATGGTGATCGGGAACCTCGTCGCTCTCGCCCAGCGCGACATCAAGAGGCTGCTCGCGTACTCCGGAATCGCGCACATGGGATACGTCGCGATCACCCTCGCCGTCTTCGGGCGCGACGCGTTCGCGGCCGCGCTCGTCTATCTGTTCGCCTACGCCCTCACGAACGTCGGCGCGTTCGCCGCCGTCGCCGCGCTGTACCGCGACGAGTCGAAGGCCCATCCCGTGGGGCTGCTCGCGGGGATGGGGACCCGCGCGCCGCTCGCCGCCGGCGTGCTGGCCCTGTGCATGATCTCGCTCGGCGGCATCCCGGCGACGGCGGGATTCATCGGAAAGTTCTTCGTCTTCAAGTCGGCGATCGAGAAAGATCTGCTCTGGCTCGCCCTCGTCGGCGTGATCAACAGCCTCGTGTCGCTCGGATACTACCTGCGGGTCGTGTACGTGCTCTACATGCGCGAGCCGGTGGAACCCGAGGGGCCGCCGCCGCTCGCCCCCGAGTCCCGCCTCGCGCTGCTCCTCTGCGGACTCGGCGTCCTCGCCGTCGGCCTCTTCCCGGGCCGGCTCTGGCAGATCGCGCAGGCGGCGTCGCGCGCGGTCCCTCACCTGGGTCCATGAGCCGGAGAGCCCCGGCGGGAAACGAGGTCGTCTCCGAGGTCACGGCGCGCCGGCTCTCCGTCTACCTGCGCGGCCTCCAGCAGCTCGAATCCGACGCCGTCCGGACGGTCTCCTCGCACGATTTCGCGCGCCGCTTCCACCTGAATTCCGCGCAGATCCGGAAGGACCTCGCCATGTTCGGCGACTTCGGGATCCGCGGCGTCGGCTACGACGTCTCGAACCTGCGGCGGCACATCGAAGCGCTCCTCGGCATCGACGCCGAGAAGCGGGTGATCCTCTGCGGCGCGGGAAACCTCGGCCAGGCGCTCGCGGGATACGGCGGATTCAACTCCGGCGGGTTCCGGGTCGTCGCCCTCTTCGACATCGATCCGGCCAAGGTCGGCACGTCGATCCACGCCGGCATTCCCATCCTCGACGCCGCCGGGATTCCCGCCTTCCTCGCGCGCGAACCGATCGATATCGCCGTGATCGCGGTACCGGCGGAGGTCGCGCAGAAGACGACCGAGACGCTCGTCGCCGGCGGCGTGCGCGCGATCCTCAACTTCGCCCCGGTGCGCCTCAAGGCGCCGGAGAGCGCGTTCGTCAAGAACGTGGACCTGAAGATCCAGCTCGAAACGCTGTCGTTCTACCTGAGGAATTCCTAGGCCGGCGCCGCGCCCGGAAGTCGAAATCGGAAACCGAGCCGCTATACTCCACCGGTGAGCGTCGTTCCTACCCTGCCCGCTTTCGACGGCAGCCCCCGGGCTTCCCGCCTCGCGCGCCCGGAGTGGCTGAAGGTCCGGCTCACCACGAACGGCGAATTCGAGGAAGTCAACGGGATGATGCGCCGTCTGCGCCTCGTGACCGTCTGCGAGGAGGCGCGCTGCCCGAACATCCACGAGTGCTGGGCGCGCGAGCGGACGGCGACGTTCATGCTGCTCGGGGACGTCTGCACCCGGCACTGCGGCTTCTGCGCCGTGGGCAAGGGGAAGCCCGGCGCGGTCGATCCCGAGGAGCCCGCGCGGGTCGCCGAGGCGGTCGCGGAACTCCGGCTCGCGCATGCCGTCGTCACGTCGGTCAACCGCGACGACCTGGCGGACGGCGGGGCGGCTCATT
>DASTIQ010000099.1 GCA_035717485.1 Thermoanaerobaculia bacterium
GACGTCCGCCGATTTCCGCCCGGCGGCGGCGCTCGCGCCCTGATGGTCGCGGCGGTCGTCCGGGCCGCGCTGTACGCTTCCTGCTCCGGGGCGGTGGCCTACGCGCTCCTGGCGATCGCGGCCGCGCGCGATTTCTTCGGCGAGACCCCCGCCCCCGACGCGCCGGAGCTCCCGCCGATTTCGGTCCTGAAGCCGATCCGGGGCGCGGAGGAGGACGCCGGGCGGAATTTCCTCACGTTCGCCGAGCAGGACTATCCGGAGTTCCAGCTCCTTTTCGGCGCGCTCGACGGCGACGACCCGGGGCTCGACGCCGCGCGCCGGATCGCCCGCGAGCATCCCGGGCTCGACGTCGAGATCGTGGCCGGCGGAGACCGCGGGGCCGGGAATCCGAAGGTCCGGAATCTCGCGAACCTCGAGCCGCACGCGCGGCATTCGCTGATCCTCGTGTCCGACAGCGACGTGCGCGCTCCGCGCGATTACCTGCGGCGGATCGCGGCGGCCGCGGCCGAGCCCGGGGTGGGCGTCGTCACGTCGCCGTATCGCTCGCACGGCCGCGGCTGGGGAGGGGTCCTGCAGGCGCTCGGGAACGCGACGGAATTCCAGCCGTCGGTCTTCGTCGCCCGGAAGCTCGAGGGGCTGCGCTTCGCGCTCGGGGCGGGCGTTCTCGTGCGGCGCGACGTCCTCGAAGCGATCGGAGGATTTTCCGCGCTCGCTCCGTACCTCGCCGACGATCTGATGCTCGGGCGGCTTCCCGCCCGCGCGGGCCGGAAGGTCGTTCTGGCCCTTCCCGTCCTCGACCACGAGCTCGGATCCGTGACGTTCGCCGCCTACGCGCGCCGGCAGATCCGCTGGAACCGAGGGATCCGAGCGGCGCGTCCCGGAGGCTACGCGGGCCTCTTCGTCACGCAGTCCACCGTGCTCGCGCTCCTTCTCCTCGCCGCGACCGGCGCCTCGCCGGCCGGCACGGCCGTCGCCGCCGCCGCCGTCGCGTCGCGCCTGGCGATGGCCTGGGTCGTCGGCGCCGGGGCGCTCGAGGACCCTTCCGTCCGGCGGGGCATCGCGCTCGTTCCTCTGCGGGATCTCGCCGCGTTCGGTCTCTGGCTCGCGGGATTCTTCGGGCGGACGGTCGAGTGGCGGGGCGAGCGGTTCCGGATCGGACGGGACGGCCGGATCGCGCCGGCGCGTCCGCGGTGAAGGCCCTCTCGAGGGTCTTCCTCGCCGCGGGGACCGCGCTCTTCGTCTGGCTCGTCTTCCGGATCGGCCCCGGCGCGCTCGCGGCCGATCTCCGGCGGGTCGGCGCCCGGCTCCTCCTGCTCGTCGCGCTCGGGACGGTCACGTTCGCGTTCGACACGCTCGGCTGGCGGTTCGGACTCTCGCGGGAGGACCGCGGCCGCGTCCCGTTCCGTTCCCTCTTCGCGATGCGGATCGCGGGCGACGCCGTCAACTACGTCACGCCCTCGGCCGCCGTCGGCGGCGAGCTCGTGCGGATCGCGCTCCTGCGCCGCTTCGTCGCGGCCACGCCGGCGATCGCCTCGGTCGTGCTCCTCGTCGTGACCCAGTTCTTCTCCCAGGTGATCTTCGTCGCCGCCGGAATCGTGTATTGTCTGCCGCGGCTGCTCGCCGGCCGCTGGGCGGCCGCGGCGGCGATTCCGCTCGGTTTCCTGGCGGCGCTCGCCGCCGGGCTCGTCTTTCTCGCCGTACGGTCGGACGGCTTCCGCCGGATCGACCGTCTGACGCGGCGATTCGCCTTTCTCCGCCGGTTCACCGACGCGGAAGGCGCCGAGGCGCTCGACCGGGAGATCTTCGGCGCGTTCCGATCGAGACCCCTCGACCTCGCCGGCGCGGTCCTTTGTTTCCTCGGCGCGTGGAGCGTCGGCATCGTGGAGGCCTGGCTGATCCTGAGCTTCCTCGGCACGCCCGTTTCCTGGGGCACGGCGTTCTCGATCGAATCGCTCTCGGTCCTCGTCGAGACGGCGTTCTTCTTCGTTCCGGCGAAGGCCGGAACGCAGGAAGGGGGAAAGGTCGCGATCTTCGCGGCTCTCGGGCTCCGCCCGTCCCAGGGATTCGCCCTGGGCCTCGTGCGGCGATTGCGCGAGCTGGCGTGGGCTCTGGCAGGACTCGTCACCTTCGCGGAACTGGAAAGACGGCGCGCCGCGGAACGCCCGACGAAAACCGATCCGGTGTGACCGTTTGCGGCTTCCCCGCGCCTCGCGATCGTCGGGAGGCGCCCACCGTCACGTGTCGCCGGGCGGGCTCAGCCCCGCGGGCGAACGGCCGGGCGGCCGCGTTCGATGTCCCGCCTCAGTTTCGAAACGATCCGGTACACCTGGGGACGAGGGACCTTGGCACCCGGCCCGTGCTTCTCGACGCGCTCGAGCGTCGCCCAGGCGAGCTCGACGGGAAGGGCCGTGAAACCGACGACGCCCGGCGGCGCGCCGCCTCGCTGCAGGGCGAGGACGTACTCGGACGCCTCGCCGAGGTCGCGGCGGGACAGCGCGAACACTTCGGCGCGCGCCACGGTCTCGGGGAGATAGCTTCGTCCTTCCGTCCGGTCGGAGCCGGCGTCCTTGAGGATGTTGACGAGCTGCAGCCCCTCGCCGAAACGCGCCGCGCGCTCGCGGAGAAAGGCCGCGATCGGATCGAGCTCCCCGCGGCCGAGCAGGAAGAGATCGGTGAGCATCTCCCCGACGATTCCCGCCACGACGTAGCAATAGGCGCGGAGGTCGGCGAGGTCGGCCAGCCGCAGCTCTCCCGCGCCGGACATCCGCCGCACGAATCGAGCCATCCCTTCCGCCGATTCGGCGACGTGCTCGCGGATGGTCGCGACCGCTCCCGGCGAGAGCGACCGGAAGTCGGCGAGGACGCCGGGCGACTCGGCCAGGAGCTCCACGTATCCCTCCTGCGTGCACGGCGGGGAGGCGATCCATCGCCGGGCCGCGGCGGCTTCGTCCCCGGCGGTTCCGTTCCGGAGGAGCGCCGCGAACTCGCCGAGCGCCTCGATGCGCCGCGCGGGTTCCCAGAGGGTGGCGTCCTCGAACGTGTCCGCGATCCGGAAGAGGAGATACGCGATCCCGACTTCCCGGCGAGTGGGCTCGGGAAGGAGCGGGATCGACAGCGCGAACGTGCGGCTCGTCCGCTCCAGCAGCCGGTCGAGATCCGCCATCAGGTCTCCGCCCGGAGAACCGCCGGGAGGATGCCGGCGATCGCCTCCATCGCGCGCCGCGTGCGGCGCCGGAGGCGAAGGAGCGCGGGAATCTCCCGGGGGCGGAGGATCGCCCGGACGACGACGGCGAGGCGGTCGACGCCGTTCTCGGTCCACGCGCTCCGAACCGCGTCCGGGAACTCGTCGCCCGCGGCGTCGACGACGCCTCGGATCGCGAGGAAC
>DASTIQ010000100.1 GCA_035717485.1 Thermoanaerobaculia bacterium
AGAAGCCGATCGAGATCGCGTCGGTGAAGACCGTCAGCGTGTTCTCGCCGTCGCCGTCGATCGCGAACGTCAGCCGATGCCGGACGAACGTCCACGTCCACGGCAGCTCGACGGTCGTCGAGGACGAGGCCGGAAGATCGACGGTTCCGGACGCGATCTCGGTTCCGTCGAGCGTCCATCGAAAGGGGAGCGCCGGTCGCGAAACCGCCTTCCAGTTCCGGACGTGCGCGATCCAGGCGACCGGCTGTCCGGGAGCCGGCCATCCGTCCCGGTCGGGATGCGGGCTGTCCCATACGTAATCGATCGAGGGCGTCCGGCTGATCCAGCCGACCGTGATGTCCGGATCGCGGTCCGCCCGGGCGGCGGGCGAAAAGAGGAGGAGCGCGGAAAGGAGAAACGTGAAGCGGCGCATCACCGGTCGATTCGAGATTAGAGCAGAAGGACGAGCCCCGGCCAACGCCGGCCGCAGGATTTCGACAGCGGTTCAGTCTTCGGCGATCGGCGTCCCCTGCGCGGAAGCGAGCCGCCACCTTCCGTCGGCGACCACGAACACGTGCGTGTACCGGCTCTTGGCCGAAAACGGAGCATCTCCCGCGTGTCCGGCCATCGACGTTCGGCCGGTGACGATCGCCGCCGTTCCGTGGACGCGCACGCGCGGCTCGCCGGCGTCGATCCGTTCGAAGGAGAGTCGTCCCGTGCGGATCGCGGCGAGAAACGCCTCCTTCCCGATCTCGCCGCCGCGCGCGACGTCGACCAGGAGGAAGTCCGGCGTGAGGAGGTCGTCGAGCGCGCCGAGATTGCCGGAAAGGAGCGCGGAGAAGAAACGACGATCGGCGGTGGAGGGTTCGTCGGCCATGGGGGCGAATGATAGCGCTTGCGCGCACGCTTTTCCGGCCTCCCGACCTTCGCGCGCCTGTCCGGAATGACCCGAACGCGTCATGCGGGCGATTCGGAGTTCGCGTACGCTCGGGAGCGTGCACGAGTACTTCGAGCACGGGGCGGACGTCGGAGTCCGCGGCTTCGGCCGATCCCCGTCGGAGGCCTTCGCGGGCGCCGCGGGCGGGCTGTTCCACCTGATCGACGCCGATCTCGAGCTCGTGCGTCCCGAGATCGAAGAGACCTTTACGGTGGAGGCGTCCGACCTCGAGGCGCTGCTGATCGCGTATCTCAACGAGCTGATCTCGCTCTTCGACGGACGCCGCGTCCTCTTCTCGCGGTTCCGCGTCCGCATCGACGAAGATCGGGACCGCGGAATCTTCCGCCTGCGCGGAGAAGCCGCGGGGGAGAGGTTCGACCCCGCCCGGCACGAGGGAGTGGTCGAGCCCAAAGGGGCGACGTACACCGCGACCCGGGTCGCCCGATCCGACGGGCGGTGGCTCGCCCAGTGCGTCGTGGACGTCTAGGGAAAGGGGTTCGGCATGGAATCGTCCGTCGCGGCGGCACGGGTCGGCGGATTCACCGAGGTCGAACCGAACGTCTGGGATCTCCCGGCGTCCGGTGCGATGCGGGTCCCCGGGAGGATCTACGCGAGCCGCGCGCTCGTCGAGGCGCTCGACGAGAAGGTCCGGGAGCAGGTGACGCACGTGGCGTCGCTCCCCGGCATCGTCGAGGCATCCTTCGCGATGCCGGACGCGCACTGGGGCTACGGCTTCCCGATCGGAGGAGTCGCGGCGTTCGACCCGGAACGAGGGGGCGTGATCTCGGCCGGCGGCGTCGGCTTCGACATTTCGTGCGGCGTGCGGACCTACCGGACGGGGTTGAAGGCGGCGGATCTCGGAGAGAAGCTGGAGACGGTCGCTCACGACCTCTACCGCACCGTGCCCGCCGGGATCGGCTCGCAGGGAGCCATCCGCCTCGACGACGCCGAGCTCGACCAGATGCTGCTCGGGGGCGCCCGCTGGGCGGTCGAGCGAGGATGGGGAGAGGCGGCGGACCTGCCGCGCGTCGAGGAGCGCGGGTGCGTGGCCGGCGCGAACCCCCGGGCGGTGAGCCGGCGCGCGAGGGATCGCCAGCACGGCGAAGTCGGAACGCTGGGATCCGGCAACCACTACCTGGAGCTCCAGGCGGTCGACAAGGTCTTCGACGAGGCCGCCGCCGCGGCTTACGGCGTCGAGGGCGGAGACCTCCTCGTCACGATCCACTGCGGCTCCCGGGGGCTCGGGCACCAGATCGGCACGGAGTTCATGCAGTCGCTCGCGAATGCCGGGCCCCGCTACGGCATCCTCCTTCCCGACCGCGAGCTCGCGTGCGCGCCGATCCGTTCTCCGGAGGGGGAGGAGTATCTCGGAGCGATGCGCGCGGCGATCAACGGGGCGCTCGCCAATCGGGAGGTGATCGGCTCGCTCGTGCGGAGAGTCTTCGACCGCCATTTTCCCGCGGCACGGCTGACGCTCCTCTACGACGTCTCGCACAACACCTGCAAGGCCGAGGAGCACGTCGTCGGCGGCTTTCCGCGGAAGCTCTTCGTCCACCGGAAAGGCGCGACCCGCGCGTTCGGACCGGGTCATCCGGAGCTGCCCGACGAATACAAAGCGGTCGGACAGCCGGTCCTGATCGGGGGAACGATGGGGACGTATTCGTTCATCCTCGCCGGGACCCGGGAGTCCGAGTCCCGCGCGTTCTCGTCGTCCTGCCACGGCGCGGGGCGGAAGATGAGCCGCACGCAGGCGAAGAAACTCTGGCAGGGCAAGGCGCTCATCCGCGAGCTCGGCGCCGGGGGAATCGTGATCAAGGCCCACAGCGCGGCGGGTGCCGCGGAAGAAGCCCCGGGAGCCTACAAGGACGTCGAGGAAGTCGCGGCGGTCGCGGAGGCCGTCGGGCTCTCGAAGCGCGTCGCCCGGGTCCGACCGGTCGCCTGCGTCAAGGGGTGAGCTCGCGGGGCCGGCGTCGCGCCGGAGCTTCCGCCCGGGCGGAGGGCCGAAGAGCGGCTACCGGGCGTCCGGCCAGACGACCGCGAAATCGGATCCGCAAGCGGGGCAGACCGCGTTGGCGGAGAGTTCTCCCGACTCCGTGAGAACGTCGTACTCCTGCTCGTCGACCGCGATCGCGTCGGCTTCTCCCCGCGAGGCGGCGCAGACGCGGGAGCAGTAGAGGGTCCCCTTCTTCCCGACATACCCGATCGGCAGCGTGGCTTCCATGATTCCTCCTGGACCATCGTCATCAGATCGCCGCGCGAGCGCGCGCGACAGATCCGTCTGGATCACCTCGCGTCGGATCGGGGCCCCGAGCGCGCCGACGGGAAGTTGGCACGCGGCCTGCTTTGTCTCTCATCGTCGTCCGAAGGAGGTACAACGATGAAGGTCTCGAAGAACGTTCCGCGCCCGATCTGTGCCTGCGGGAATCCGCGATGCCCGTTGCCGAAGTTCCAGGCCATCCTGAAATTCGGCCGACGTCTTTCGACCGCCGCGGTTCCGCGTCCCGCTTCGTCGACGCTTTCCGCCGCCTGATTCTCGAGTCCGAAGGCGTATTCGTGGTGGTTGGCCGTCAACGGCGTGCCGCCGCCGTCTTCGCCGCCCGCGTTCCCGCCGGAAACGTACAGGAGCCGGTGGCCCCTCGACCTGCATGTCCTCCTCCCGGCTGCTCGAACGGGTCATCGCACCCGCGGCGATCGTGATCCTGGCTTTTGGCAAGGCGAGCGCCACGGGGTTCCGGGGGATGCCGGTGCCGGGCGAACATCGGGCCGCGCGGAGGATCCGAGAACCGCGGGCCGCGATTTCCGTAATACCGGGTGGGGAGGCGAGCCATGGCGCTTCGACGGTCGCGGACCGACAAGATGATCGCGGGAGTCTGCGGCGGAATCGCGAAATCCGCGGGCTGGGACCCGACGGCGGTTCGAGTCGGCTACGTTCTGCTCTCGATCCTTTCGGTGGGGTTTCCCGGGATCCTGGCGTACGTCATTTTGTGGGCGGTCATGCCGAAGGAGCCGTTGGGTTCTCTCTGACGCCGTCCGGCCGAGATCCCGTCACGACCGTTCCTGACGATCGGGGTGACTATCCTGTTTTTCTCAGGACCTCCGCGGATTCGTCGTCCACGAACAGCCTCAGCATGTCGAAGCTCGTCACGATCCCGGCGATCGATTCCCCCTCGCGAACGATCACGCGGTGGATGTGGTCCTGGAGCATCAGGCGCGCGATGTGCGACACCGGCATGTCGCGTCCGACCGAGATCACGATCGGCGTCATGATGTCGCCGACCGTCAGCGCTTCCTCTTCGACCCGCAGTCCGCGGATCGTGTCGATCGAGAAGCGGTTTTCGAACGCGCGCCGGTAATAGGCGGAAGGCTCGCCGTCGTCCTTCCGACCGGCCCGGTCGACGCTCACGACGTCGGTCTCCGACACGACGCCGACCGGCCGGCCATGTGCGTCGACGACGGGCGCTCCGGAGATCTCGTGCTCCGTGAGGAACAGCGCGAGATCCCGGACGAGCATGTCCTGCCCGACGGTGAGGACGTCGGGATTCATGATGTCCTCGGCGAGCCAGGGTGTCATGCGGGTTTCTCCTCCGGTCCATCTTGTGCCGGCACCGGCCGCGCGGCTTGATGCAATCGCACCACGGCTCGGCGCGGTCGGCGCGGCGAGCCGGAAGACTTCGACTCCGCCGCCTCCTGCGGCAAGGGAGGCGGCCGTCTGATGCAGACGCTTCATGACGCGGGACCGCCGCGCCGCCACCATGGTTCCGGGAGGCTCCGATGATCGAGGTCAGCTTTCCGGGAGGTCTGGCGGTAGAGGGACGGGTCGACGGTTTCGTCGTGCCGACCGATCAGCCGGCGTCTTCCGGAGGCGGGGGAACCGCTCCCTCGCCGTTCGATCTCTTTCTCGTCTCGATCGCGGCGTGCGCCGGCTACTACGCGCTCCGGTTCTGCCAGGAGCGGGGTCTTTCGACCCGAGGGCTGCGCGCGGCGCTGGAGACCGAGCGGGACGACGCGCACAACAAGGTCGCGAGGGTCCGAATCGCGATCGACCTGCCGGAAGGTTTTCCGGAGAAATACCGCGCGGCCCTGCTTCGCTCCGTCAACCAGTGCAGCGTGAAGCGCCACCTCGAAGAGCCTCCCCTCTTCGAGATTTCGAGCCGGACGGCGGCCGGTCCGACCGCGGCGGAGCACGAGCTGACGCTGTCGGCCGTCTGAAACCGGCCCCCTCTCCGGGAAATTTCGCCGCGCCCCCTCCTGTTGGGAGAAGATCCCGGAAGGAGGACGCATGAGAACCGCCGCCATCCTCGTTGGTCTCCTGCTCGCCGCGTCCGCGGCCCGCGCGGGAGAGATCTACGGAACGCTGAGCGAACAGGGCAAGCCCGCCGGCGCCGGAGCGACGCTGCGCCTGGCCTGCGGCGATGCCGCGGCCGAGACGAAGACGGACGCGTACGGCTCGTACTCGCTGAAGGTGAACGCGACGGGGAAATGCGTCCTGTCGGTTTCCTCGGCCGCCGGAAGTCCGTCCATGCCGGTCACGGTCTACGAGAAATCCGCCCGTTACGACCTCGTCCTGGAGCGCTCCGGCGGCAAGGCCACGCTGTCCCGGAAATAGCCGTGCCCGAACCTCGCGTCCGCGACCCGTGGGACAAGGCGGAGATCGTCCTGAAGCCCCTCGGCGGGCTGCTGACCGCCCTCGCGGTCGCGATCGTCGGATTCTGGACGTCGAGCTACCTTCGGGACAGGGAATCCAAGGAGGCGGCGCTCCGCGAGCGGATGCAGACGATCGACACGAACGCCCGCCTCTATTCGGAACTCATCAGCAAGCGGGAAGAGTCCGAGAGCGCGCTCCGCAAGGACATGTTCAAGTCGATCATCGATTCTTTCCTGCGGACCGGTTCGTCGAGCCTCGAAGACCAGGTGCTGAATCTCGAGCTCCTCGTCTACAACTTCCACGAGTCGCTGAATCTCAAACCTCTCTTTCTCCACGTGCAGCGCGAGGTGATGGAGACCGGGGATCGGGGCGACTGGATGGCCCGGCTCAACCGCGTCGCCGGAGAGATCACGAAGAAGCAGATGCTCGTCCTCGAAGAGGGCGGCCAGAGATTCGACGCGACGCTCGACACGCGGAAGCTCGAGTTCGCCGGGCCGGGAGACACGACGGCCGGGTTCGTGGCGCAGGACCTCGCCGCCGAAGGGATCCGCCGGAATTTCCGCCTCGAAGCGCTGACGGCGGACCCGAAGACGCAGGAGGTGGACCTGCGGCTGACGATCCGGACTCCCGGAGCGGGGGACGGGATCGAGACGACGGCCACCGAGTTCTGGGTCGGATATTTCGATTTTCCGATGATCGACAACACCCGCCTTTCGCGGGACCAGCGGTGCGCCGTCGTTCTCAACAACTTCGACGCGAAGCAGGGGACGGCCGACCTGACGCTCGTGTATTTCCCGGGGAAGTACGCCGGCCTTCGGGAGAAGCCGTATTACGACGAAGTCGTCGCCCGCCTGCTGGCGGCCAACCGACCGCCGTCGGCGGCTCCCGCTCCCGCGAAGTGAACGCGGCCTGAGCCCCGGTCTCTTCAAGAAACTCCGACGAGACGTCGGCGGCTGAGGTGAAGCGCGTCCGGAGCCCCGATCCCGAAGGAGCTGAATTTCCGGGGATCGATCTTCGCGTGACCCTACAACGTGGGCCGGCATGGCCGCCCGATCGTCCGGATGCGCCGTTCGATCGATTCCGGGCACCTGACGAACGCGGCGGCGCGCGCGAAGACCTTGGGCACCGCGTCCGCGAGCGCGGCCCGCGGCGACGACGGCGAGCGGATCGACGGGAAGGAGAAGAGGAGCGCGCCTCGTCCGGGAAAAGACGAGTCTCCACGTTCCTCGGTGGGCCCCGGCACAGTGGCGAAAAGGAAGGCGGACGCGAAAACGGCGCGGCTGAACGCGACGATCCCGCGGAATCGTCACGGCGCGCCGCGGGTGCGCGCGTTCGAGCGAAATGATGCGTTTGCACCTGTGTCGCTGCCGGACGCGCCCCTAGATTCAGCGCAGGAAAACGGACGATGCGAAAACTCTTTCGAGACGGCAGCCATCTCCTTCGGGTCGCGGCGCTCTTCGCGGCCGGAATTGCCGCGTTTTTCGTTCTGCGCGGGATCCTGGTGCCCTCCGACTTCGGTCGCTACGGCCACTACCGCGCGGGCGCGCTCGCGGACAACGCGAAACGGGCCGTCCACTTCGGCGGGAAGACGGCGTGCCTCGATTGTCACAGCGACGTCGCCGACGCGCAGAAGGGGAGCCGACACGCGAACGTGCGCTGCGAGGCGTGCCACGGACCGCTCGCCAAGCACGCGGACGATCCGGGGGTCCAGCCGGCGAAGCTCGCGCCCGAGCGCCTCTGCCTGACGTGCCATCGCGCGATCGTGGGACGGCCGGCGAAGTTCCCCCAGATCGACCCCGAGGAACACGCCGGAGGGGTCGAGTGCACGTCCTGCCACCGTCCCCATCATCCCGAGCAGGAGGGAAAGTCATGACGGTCGACCGCCGGGCGTTCTTCGCCACCGCCGGAAAGTACCTGATCGTCACGGCGGCGACGGCGAAGGTCATCGAGACGTTCCTCGCGGGCGCGACGCCCGAGCCCGCCGCCTACGCGGCCGCCGACCACTGGTGGGCGATGGTGCTCGACATCGAGAAGTGCATCGGGTGCGGAAACTGCGTCCGCGCGTGCAAGGCCGAGAACGACGTGCCTCTCGAGGCGGAGTACTTCCGGACCTGGGTCGAGCGGTACCACGTCCGCGGCGAAGACATGGAGCATCCGGACGTCGATTCCCCCAACGGCGGATACGACGGATTCCCGGACAAGTATCCGAAGGGCGACGGCGCCCGGACCTTCTTCGTGCCCAAGCTCTGCAACCACTGCGCGCATTCGCCGTGCGTCCAGGTGTGCCCGGTGGGAGCGACCTTCGTGTCGCCGGACGGCGTCGTCCTCGTCGACAAGTCGTACTGCCTCGGCTGCCGCTACTGCGTGCAGGCGTGCCCCTACGGATGCCGCTTCATCGATCCGCGCACCCACACGGTCGACAAGTGCAATCTCTGCTATCACCGGATCACGAAGGGACTCCTCCCCGCGTGCGTCGAGAACTGCCCGACGGGATCGCGGATGATCGGAGACCTCCGGAACCCGAACGACCCGATCCACGCGTTCCTGCGCGAGCACAAGGTCCAGGTCCTCAAACCGCAGATGGCGACCGGCTCGAAGGCCTTCTACAACGGGCTCGACGGTTCGGTGCGATAGGAGACGACGATGGACGCGCAGACTCTTCTCCATGCCGTCGAGGGGTTCATGTACCCGAACGAGGTGGATCTCCAGTGGAGCATCCTCATCGTCCTGTATCCGTTCATCACGGGGCTCGTCGCGGGCGCCTTCATTCTCGCGTCGCTCGAGAGGGTGTTCAACGTCGCGGCGGTGAAGCCGACCTACCGGCTCGCGCTCCTGACGGCCCTCGCGTTCCTCCTCGTCGCCCCGCTGCCGCTCCAGCTGCACCTCGGCCACCCGGAGCGGTCGATCGAGATGTACCTCACGCCGCACACGTCGTCGGCGATGGCGATGTTCGGCTTCGTCTATCTCTGGTATCTGATGGCGGTGCTCGTCCTCGAGATCTGGCTCGACTACCGCAGGGACATCGTCCTCACGGCCCGCGAGAGCACCGGATGGAAGCGCACGCTGTATCGCGTCCTCGCCCTCGGGTCCGACAACATCTCTCCGGAATCGCTCGAGATCGACGACAAGGTCGGGCGGTTCCTGACGATCATCGGAATCCCTTCGGCGTTCCTCCTGCACGGGTACGTCGGCTTCATCTTCGGATCCGTGAAGGCGAACCCCTGGTGGTCGACGCCCCTGATGCCGGTCGTCTTCCTGTTCTCCGCGATCGTCTCGGGGATCGCGCTCGTGATGCTGATGTACATGGCGATCAGCTTCATGAAGGGACGCGTGATCGACATGCCTTGCGTCGACACGATCGCCCGCTACTTCTTCTACGCGTTCCTGATCGACTTCTCCCTCGAGATGCTCGACCTGATCCACCGCATCTACGAGGCGGACGAGTCGTTCAAGAGCCTCGATTTCATGGTCCACACCCGCCTCTACGTCTCGCAGGTCGTCATGCAGATCGGGCTGGGCACGCTCGTGCCGCTCGCGATGCTCGCGCTGACGCAGCTCGTCCGCCTGTCGGAGCCGGCGCGGAAGACGTTCTACGCGATCGCCGGAATGCTCACGCTCGTCGGCATCTTCGCGATGCGGTGGAACGTCGTGATCGGCGGCCAGCTCTTCTCGAAGAGCTTCCTCGGTTACACGACCTACAAGATGGCCTTCGCGACGCGAGAGGGGCTCCTCCCGGCGATCGCGCTGCTGCTCCTTCCGTTCGCCATCCTCTTCGTGCTCCTCATCGTCCTCCCTCCCTGGCCCGAGGAGAAGGAAACCGCGACGTCGGAAGCCGCCTGAGGCGGCCTCGTCCGGCGGGCCCCGGGGGTGACCGCCGATGACCGAAAGATTCGGAGAGATCGAGCGGCGGCTCGACGCGCTGGAGAAAAGGATCCGGCGGATGGAAGAGCGGCTCCCGGCCGAGACGGCCGCGGCGTTTCCCGAGAGCGAGGCGGTCCCGCACCCCGCCGCGGAAACTTCGACGTTCGCGTCCGGAAGCCTGCTCGCGCTTCTCGGCCGGACCGTCCTCGCGCTCGGCGGCGGCTTCCTCATCCGCGCGCTCACGGAGAGCGGCGCGTTGTCGACGGGACTCGGCGTCGCGCTCGGGCTCGCGTACGGCGCGGGATGGCTCCTCCTGGCGCTCCGCGGCGCCGCGGCGGCCGGGCTCTTCGACGGGCTCTCCGGGATCGGAATCGCGTTTCCCCTGATCTGGGAGGCCACGACGCGGCTCAAGGTTTTCGGTCCGCGCGCGTCGATCGGGGCGGCGGCGGCGGTCTCCGCGATCGCCCTCGCGGCGGCCGCCCGGCAGGCGGGCCCGGCGCTCGCCTGGGTCGCGACGGCCGCGTCGGCTCTCCTCTTCGCCGCGCTCGCGCCGGCGGCGGGGAGGATCGATCTCGCGGCGGCGGCGCTCGTCGCTCTCGCGGCCGCGACCGGGGCGCTCGCGTATGCGCGCCGGTGGCCCGGCCCCCGATGGATCGCCGCCATCGCGGCGGATCTCGCCGTTCCGTCGCTCGCCGCCGTCGTGGCGCGGGAGGGGGGGCTGCCCGGAGCGTACCGCGGCACGTCGCCGGCGATCGCCCTCGCCGTCGCGCTCCTGCTCCCTCTCTCGACGCTCGCGCTGGTCGGCGTGCGAACGGTGTCGCGGCGGCGATCGGCGACCGTGTTCGAGTTCCTCCAATCCGCGACGGCTCTGGCCGCGGGGTTCGGCGGAGCTCTGGCGATCGCGCGTTCGGGAGTCGGGGGCGAACCCGTGATCGCCGCCGCCGCGCTGGCGTCCTCCGCCGCCTTCTACGTGGTCGCGTTCCGGTTCTTCTCCCCCGCGCGCGGGCTCGACGCCAACTTCCATCTTTCGGCGTCGCTCGGCCTGCTGATGGCCGTCTTCGGGGGGGCCGTCGCGCTTCGGCCGTTCCCGCGCGCGATCCTCTGGGGAGCGGCGGCCTCGGCGCTCGCGGCCGCGCTGGGGCGGCCCCGCCGGGAGACCGCGGCCGGTCATTGCGCCGTCTATCTGATGGCCGCCGCTTTCTGCGGCCTCTTCGGCGCGATCGTCGCCGCGTTCCTGCGCGTGCCCGAAGGGGCGGGTCTGGAATTCCGCGCGGCCGCATGGGCGGGCCTCGCTTCGGCCGCCTTCGTCGCGGGGCTCGCATTCGCCGGCCCGGCGCGCGCCGATCCGGCTCGCCGCGCTGTCCGACTCCTCGCCGCCGCGGTCGCGGCGGGGGGCACCGGGGCGGCCGTCGTGTCCCTCCTTGCAGGCCTGACGCTGTCGGGGGCCGCCTCGCGCGGGCTTTCCACGGTCCGGATGGCCGTGCTCGCGGGGAGCGTCGTGCTGCTCGCCGCGCTCGCGCGCGGCCGGGCGCGGGATCTCCGGTACCTCGTCTACGCGGCGATCGGGATCGGGGCGGTGAAACTCGTCGTGGACGACCTTCCGAACGGCACGCCGGCCGGCCGGTTCGCGGCATTCGTGCTCTACGGGGGCGCGCTTCTCATCGCGCCCTCGCTGCTCCGGGCCGCGGATCGGCCGAAGAAATCCCTCCAGCCGGAATGACGGAAACCGTCTGTTTTCAATAGATTCAAGGAACGAATCTTGCTCCTCGGAAGGGTGGGGCAATGGGGCCCCGCGTATTCACCGGGCTCGCCCGGTAAGGAGCGCAGAATGGCCGACAGGAAATCGTATTCGGACCCGAGCCGCGGAACCGGTTCCCCCGAGTCCGGGACTTCGGGCGACCGTTCGCACGATCGAGACCGTGAGAAAAATCTCGGCTCTCGTCACGGCGGCGACTCTTCTTCCCAGGGAACCGGCTCGTCCGGCCGATCTTCGGATCCCGGAGAGAGCGGTTCCTCGGACATGGATCGGAAGCGCTGATCGCGCGGACTCCGATACCGCCGTTATGCGAAGGGCCGGAGCAATCCGGCCCTTCTGTTGACGGGCGCGGCGATGCATCGAACCGGATGCCTCCGCTTTCGCGCGCTCCGGCGCGATGGACGGAACAACGGCGACCCGGAGTCCATGAAGACGGTCGGGAGATCGCGGCGAAAGCTTCGCCAAGGCGAAGCCGGGCGCGACGGGCCTCATTCCACGACGACGGCGATTTTCATGTTCCCGTGCCCCGAGCCGCAGAAACGGTCGCAGATGACGACGAAGGTTCCCGTCTCGCGGGGCGTGATCGTCACGTCGCGGGCCGCCCCCGGCTCGAACTCGGCGTCGATGCCGAGCGGCCGGGAGAAGAGTCCGTGGCGGACGTCGAGCGTCCGGAGGCGGAGGGTGACGGTCTCTCCCTTCCGGAGCCGAATCGCCGCCGGCGTGAATTCGAATCGCCGGGCGGTGACTTCGACGACCCGGGGAGCGGGAGCGTCCGCCGATGCGCGGCGAACCGACGCGGAAGCCAGGAGCGCCGCCGTCACGGCGGTGCACGAAACGAATCGGGCGATGCTCATGCGAATGACCCTCCTTTGAGAAGCTGCTGAATCCCCGCGGTTCCGGAAAACTCCGCCGCGGAGAGCTCGACGTCGTCGATCGAGAGCGCCCCCGGAGCGCCCGGCGCCGCGATCCGGCGGATTCCGAGGTTCGCGAACGGGCGCTCCTTCCGGAACGGAAGAGGCTTCTTCTCGGCGCCCGACTCCGGATCGGGAAACGCGAAGACCAGGGAGCGCGCGGCGTGGTGATCCGCGCGGCCGATCCGTCGGTGGTCGGCGCGGTGGATGTGCCCGTACAGCACGGTGACGTTCTCGAACCGCGCCAGGAGGTTCATCACCGCGTCGCCGTCGTCGGTGAACCACTCCCATTCCGGCTTCAGGTCGAAGAGGGGACGATGGGTGAAGACGACGATCGGCGCGGACGGGCCGAAGCGGGAGAGGTCCCTCTCGAGCCAGGCGAGCTGCTCCTTCCCGATCTCCGGTTTCCCTCTCGACACGTTGTCGAGACCGACGAAGTGGACCCCTCGGTGATCGAAGGAGTACGACGTCGGCCCGAGCGACTCCCGGAAGAGGGCGCCTCCGTCGAGCGCCGCGTCGTGCTCCCCCGGGACGCAGTGGATCGCCTGGACGGAGAGCTTCCCCGCGATTTCCCGGAACCGCTTCAGGCGGGCCGCGTGTTCCCGGCGGTCCTCCGTGTCGTGCGTCAGGTCGCCCGTGAACAGGATGAGCTCCGGCGGCTCCGGGAGCGCGTTGATCGTTTCGACCGCCCGCTCGAACGCGCGCGTGCCGAGGGGATCGGGCGGGCCCTCGAAGCCGACGTGCGTGTCCGAGAGCTGGACGAAGGAGAAGGGGCGGAGCGGCTCTCCGTTGGCCTCCCGGAGCGCCCGCGAAAGTCCGGCGCCCTCCCGGCCCGCCCCGAGGAGCGGGGCGACGCGGTAGAGCGCCCCGGCGCCGATGGAAATGCCCGCGATCTTCAGGAACGAACGGCGATCGGTGTTCCTCATCCGGTTTCCCTCCGCGCATCAGACCGGCTTCGGCGGCGGTGTATTCCGTTCCGGCGGCGACGGAATAAAAGACTTCGGAGAGCGGTCTGGACGGCGGAGGGCCGGGTGTCGGCGATTACAATCTCGCTCGCCGGAAACGAGCCGAAGAGCAGAACGCGCGTGGACGACAGCGACGACGCATCCCGTTTCGACGAGGCGGTCCTGCCGCACGTGCCGTCGGGCTACAACCTCGCCCGCTGGCTGACGAAAAACGACGACGACGCGCGCGACGTCGTGCAGGAGGCCGCGCTCCGCGCCTGGCGCTTCTTCGGGGGATTCCGGGGAGAGAACGGCCGGGCGTGGTTCCTCACGATCGTGCGGAGGACCGCGGTCACGTGGCTGTCGCGCGCGGCGCCCGAGCGCCACGCCGAGCCCTTCGACGAGGAAATCCATCCCGCCGCGGAAGAAGCTCCCGATCCGGAGCGGCTCGCGATCGGCGCCGCGTCGGCGGAACGGGTGCGAGGCGCTCTCGAGCGGCTTCCGCCCGCCCTTCGGGAAGTCGTCGTCCTGCGGGAGCAGGAGGGGCTCTCCTACAAGGAGATCGCGTCCGTCGCGGAAATCCCGATCGGCACCGTCATGTCGCGGCTCTCCCGCGCGCGGGAGCGTCTCGTGCGCGATCTCTCGGAACCGGAGGAACGCTGATGCCCTGCTCCGAAGGTCCGGCCACGCTCGGCGCCTGGCTCGACGGCGAGCTCGAGGCCGATCGACGCGCCGAGTTCGCCGCGCATCTCGCGACGTGCGAGACGTGCGCCGCCCGGCAACGGGTCTACGGACGGCTCGGCGCCGCCCTCCGCGATCCCGCGCTCGTTCACGTCGCTCCCGGGGGGCTCGTCCGGAGCGTCGCATTCTCCCGGCGGCGGACGCCTCGGCGATCCGCCGTCGGGCGATGGGCGTTCCCGCTCGCCGCGGGACTCCTCCTCGGCGTCGCGGTCGCCGGCTACCGGGAGAGATCGGTCCGCGCCGACGCGCTCGCCGCGGAGCTCGCGGGGAGCCACGTGCGAGCGCTCCAGGCCGAAAAGCTGACGGACGTGCCGTCGAGCGACCGCCATACCGTCAAGCCGTGGTTCGCGGGCAAGCTCGACTTCTCGCCGCCCGTTCCGGATCTCTCCGTCGAGGGATTTCCGATCGTCGGCGGAAGGCTCGACGCGGTCGCGGGTCGGCCGGCCGCGGCGCTCGTCTATTCCCGCCGCCGCCACGTCATCGACGTGTACGTCCGGCCCGCGGAAGGGGCGCCGAAGGCGATTTCCCGCGACTGGAACGGTTTTCACTTCGCCGGCTGGAGGGAGGGGGATCTGGCGTTCTGGGCGGTCTCCGACCTCGATCGGCGCGAGCTCGACCGGTTCGTCACCCTCTTTCGCTCCCGGGCGAGTTGATTCCGCCCCCCGTGGGCGTACCATTCGCGTCAGAAGCATGCCGAAAGTCGCGGTCGATGGCGCCGATCTCGCCTACGAGATCACCGGGAGCGGGCCGCCGGTCGTCCTCGTCCACGGATCGAGCGTCGATCGAACGACGTGGGACCAGGTCGTGCCGGAGCTCTCGCCGTCGTTCCGCGTGCTCACGTACGACCGGCGCGGACACGGCCAGAGCGTTCCCACCGGATCCGGGGCCGGCATCGACATGGACGTGTCGGATCTCGCCGGTCTCCTCGGCGCGACCGGGTTCGCGCCGTGCCACGTCGTCGGGAGCTCGTTCGGGGCGCTCATCGCTCTGAGGCTCACGGCGCGCGAGCCCCGGCTCGTCCGATCCCTCGCCGTGCACGAGCCGCCGCTGATCTTCTATCTCGTGGAGGACCTGGAACAGCTGCCGGTGCTCGAGGAGCTCCTTCGGATCGGCGGCGAGATCCTCGAGCAGGTCGAGCGGGGAGACGTTCCCGGCGGCGCGCGCCGATTCGTCGACGAGCTCGCCCTCGGCTCGGGAGGATGGAAGTCTCTCTCCGAAGAGCAGAGGGAAGTCTTCATCGCGAACATCCGCTGCTGGCTCGGTGAGCGCGCCCAGCCGGCCGCGTACGATCTCGACCGCCGGGCGCTCTCCCGGTTCGAAGGACCCGTGCTGATCTCCGAGGGCGGACGGAGTCCGAAGCACCTGAAGCGGATCACCGAAAAGATCCACGCCGACGCTCTGCCGCAGGCGCGATACGAGCTCGTCGACGCGTGGGGACACGCGCCGCAGCTGACGCATCCCAAGGAGTACGCCGCGCTGCTGCTCGATTTTCTGCGGTAGCCTTCGCGTCCGGCCGCGCCTCGGCGGCGTGCGTTCTCGTCGCGAGTGCCGATGCGGGGATCCGATTCGCTCGGAATCGACACGGCGCCGAACACGCAAAGACGACTAAGGAAGGTCTTTGTCCGACAGCCCGAAGAAATGCCCTACCTCGTGCACGACCGTGTCCTTCACCTGGCGGACGACGTCGCGGCGAGACCGGCTCGCGGCGAGGATCGGCTCGCGGAAGAGGATGATCGTGTCCGGGAGCGCCGCGAAATTCGAATCCCGAAGCGTCAGCGGCGTTCCGTGATACAGGCCGAGGAGCGTCCGCCCGCGGCCGACTCCCAGGCCCTCCAGCTGCTGCCGCGTCGGGCGGGCCTCGATCGTGACGAGAGTATTGACGAGATGCGACTGGAACTCGTCCGGGATCTCGTCGAGAGCTTCCGCGACGAGTTCCTCGAACTCCGACGGAGAGACGTCTACCATGGCCGGATTATCGTCGTAACCGACGTGGCGGATCGGACCGCGTTTCTGCCGCGGCAACCGTCACGCGCCGCGCGACGCGTCCGCGTGGCCCGCGCGTGTCGCCGGCTCCGAGGGCCCTTCTCGCACCCGCCTCGCGAGTTCCGTCGTCGCGCCGAACACGATGCGCGACGCCCGCGCGCGAGGTTCTGCCGCCGTGTCGGGCACGCGAAATGCAGGCCGTGGTCGCATGCGGCGAGCGGCATGGATCGTCGAGCTGGTGGCGGCTTCGGCCGCAACCCTCGCGTTCGCTCAGGTCAAGCCTCCCGACGCTCCGCCGTTCAAACCGCCGGCCGACATCCAGCGCCCGAAGACACCGGACGAGCCTCCCGGAACGCCCGAAAAGACGACGGGCACCGTCCAGTCGTACGAGCCCGAAAGATCTCTCGTCCTGACGACCGCCGACGGCTCCCGCTCGTTCGATCTTGCCAAGGCACGGATCGCTGGCGACACCGACTTCGCTGTGGGCGATCAGGTCACCGTCATCAAGACGGTGGACTCCCGGGGTCAGACCACCCTGACGATCGCCCGGGAAGCTCCTCCCCCCGCGGAGTAGAGGCCGCGGATCCTTCGGGGCTTCCGCGACGGAACGGGTCCGCGCCCGCTACCGTTTGCAGACGTAGGCGTCGCCGACGACGTTCTTCTTCGACCTCTGCCTGACCAGCAGCGTGTCGCCCCCCGACTCCACGACTTTCAGGCGGGCGAGCTCCATCGCGTCCTCGTAGAGGAAATTGTGTCCGCCGATCTCGTAGACGCCGGACTTGACGTCTCCGGTCGTCACTTCTCCGAGAAGCGAGCAGCGGTCGACGACGGCGGCCGCGTTCGTCTCGATCCGAAGCTTGTTCGCGGCCTTTCTCACCGCGTTCGGGGTTCCGGGCATCGGCCCTCGGGAGACGATCGGGGGACCGACGTGCCTTTCCGGTGCCGCGGCCGGTGATTCGGCCGGAGCCGGCGCCGCGGACGGAGTCGGCGGCGGCGGAGGAACCGCGGACACGGGCGGAGCGGAGACCGCGGGCGAGGGGGCTTCTGCCGGAGGCGGCGGCTCGGGAACCGGAGCCGCCGGCGGAGGAACGACCGCCGGCGGGGCCGAAGGCGGTGGAGGAACCGCGGCGGGCGGAGCGGGGGACGGCGCCGGAGCCGGCGCACTCGGCGGAACGGCGCTCGGAGGGGGCGTCACCGGGGGAGGAGCGGCGGTCGCGGGCGCAGGCGCTTGCGGAGCGGGCGGCGGAACCGGCCTCGCGGGCGGGGGCGGCGCAGGGCTCGGCGGAGGCGCGGAAACCGGCGACGGCGGCGGAGCGGATGCCGTGAGCGACGGCGGAGGCGCGATCGGAACGGGCGCATGCGTGGGCGGCTCCGGCGAATGAGCCGGCGGAGGAGGGGGCGGCACGGGCGGTCCGGGAGGCACCCGCTCCGGCGCGGGGACGGGCACCGTCTCGAGGGGCGGGCGCTTCCTGGTCGGCGGCGGCGCGACCGGAACGGAAGGTTGAAAAGCGGGGGCGGGCGGCGCGGCGCCGACGGCCGGCGCGGACTGGTAGAGCGTGTCCGCCTCCCCGAGCGCGGCGTCCACCTGCTTGACCTCCGCGATGAAGTGTTCCCGGGATTTCTCGGTGAGAAACCGGTTTCGCGCGTCGTCGTAGGTGCGAGCCGCGATTTCGTAGAGCGTGACGATGCGCTGCTCGGTCGGCGACTCGGTCGCCCCGTCGAGGCGGGTCACTTCGTGCTCGAGCTTGTGGCGCAGGTCCGCGACCTGCGAGATCGTCGCGTTGGGGTCGGCGAGTGCCTGCTGAAAAGCCTTACCGGCGTCGTGGAGCGACTCGAGCTTTCCCCGATTGACCGCCGCGGGTGCCGCCGCGGGCGGGGGAACCGGGGTCGGCGCCTGGGCGAGCGCCGCCGCCGCTCCGGCGGTGAAGAGGAGAGCGCCAGCAACGATCTTCACGCGGACCTCCTTCCGAGACCGCGATTATCGCATTCAAGGAGCGGTCGCCCGCTTTCTGAAGAATCCCGGGTGTTGCCGGGCCGGACTCAGCGAACGGCGGAGATCGTGACGTTACGCCGGCCCTGCGAGTCGTGCGACTCGACCAGGCGGACCCGGTTTCCGATCGCGATGCCCGGTTCCGCGTCGACCGTCGTGTCCTTCCCGGTGAGATCCACCCGGTGGTGGTCGCTCTCTCCCGTGAGGACCTCGATCGAGCGTCCCGCCGTATACGAAACGACGGTTCCGACGTACGTGTTGACGTCGGTCTTTCCGGACCCGGCCGCTCCCGAGGCGGTGGTCTGGGTTTCCTTCACGAGCGTCGAGCCGACCTGCGTCGATTCGGTCTTCGTGACCCGTCGGCCGCCCGGAACGGTTTCCGTGGACTGGGATTTGACTTCGAGCTTCGGCGTTGTTTCCTTGCGGCAGCCCGCCACGAGCCCGGCGGCGGCGAGGAGAAGAACGGTTCCGGAGCCGGTGAATCGGCGGTGTTCGTGCATGGCCCCTCCGTTCCGTGTCGATAGCACGGGACGTGCCATCCCGCCCGGGAACGGGGATCCGCGCGTCAGTGCGCGGCGCGCGATGCCGACAGGGGCGCGACCTCGACGGGAACGAACGCGTCGTTGGCGGGGCCGAAATGCGCCGAGAGGTAACCGATCAGCGCCGCCTTCTCCTCCGGGCTTATCTCGGCGCCCCAGCGCATCATCTTTTCGACTTCCGCCGTCCACTGCTTGTCCGTGAGCCGCTGCTGGCGGGGCATGTCGGCCGAGTGGCACTGGAGACAGGCCTTGTCCGCGACGGCCTTCCCCTCGCCGGCGGGAAACTCCGAGAGCTGCGTTCCGAGGATCGGGAGAGCGGCCGCGGAAACCCGGGGTCGGGGCGGCGGCGCGACGGCGTGGCGCGGAGCGCCGTGAGCGGCCCCGGCGATCGCCGTTCCCAGCGCGGCGGCGAGGAGTCGCCGGATCATGCGCTCACCGGGACGGTGACGGAGTGCCAGCCGTTCTGGAGGTACCCGCTCGGATTCCACGCGCCCTCCTTCGGTTGAACCGCCCCGCGCGCGTCGGTCGCCCGGCACAGGAGCGAAGCGTCGCCCGGCCTCGACGGAGTCCAGCGAAACGTCCAGAGCCGCCAGGCGAACGGATCGTGGCGCGATTCGAGTGCGGCGGTCTTCCACGATCCTCCCGCGTCGTCGCTCACCTCGACGCGCGCGACGTCCGGCGCGCCGGAGAACGCGAACCCTCCCAGCTCGACGGGCCGGCCGACGCGCGCTCCCGAAGGAACCCGAGTGAAGTTCGACTTGACGAAGAGCTCGGTGACCGGAACGGTGTCCTCCGGCTTCACCGGCGCTCCGGGGGCGCCGGGAGACTTCGGATACCGGTACGCGGTGTCCATGTAGAAGCCGGTCTGCGCGAGAGGCTGCGGAGAGAGCCGGCCGAGCCATTTCATCCAGTGATCTCCGGCCCATCCGGGCACGACGAGCCGCGCCGGCGCGCCGTGCGGATGCGCGAGGGGCTCGCCGTTCATCTCGTACGCGACGATCCCGTCGGCGGCGAGCTTTTCGATTTCGACGCTGCGGTGGAACGGGGGGACTTTTCCGGGCGGAACGTCCGCGCCGAACGTGTGGACGTGCCGGGCGGCCGGGCGGACTCCGGCGCGGTCGAGCAGGTCGCGCACGCGCACTCCCGTCCAGCGGGCGTTCCCGACGGCGCCGTACTTCCACTGCACGCCGGGAACCGGAGGGGACTGGAGGCCGCGGCCGTTGCCGGCGCACTGGAGGACGCAGGTCGCCGAGGCCGCGGGCATCGCCCGGAGTTCCGCGAGCGTGAGCCGCAGGGGCCGGTCGACCTCGCCGTCGACGGCGAGCGACCACGTCGCGGGATCGACCGTCACGGGATTCCAGTGATGGCGCACGAAGAAGAGATCGTTCGGCGTGATGTAGTCGGTCAGGAGCTCGAGGGGAGTCTCGGCGTCGGTCGGGTAACCGTTGCGCTGCAGCAGCCGCCGGGGCGACGCGAAAGCCGCCGCGACCGCGCCGGGAAGAACGGAACCGGCGGCGGCGAGCGCCAGGAATCGGCGGCGATCCAATCCCTCGGGGTTCATCGGGTTTCTCCCGCGCGGACTCTACCGGAAGAGGTGCAGGGCCGCCACCGCCCAGCCCGCGGCGGCCGCGGCGCCGAGCGCCAGCGCGAGGAGCAGGGCCGTCGCGCGCCGGCCTCCGGCGGTGCCCCGGCCCATCGCGCTGCGGAGCTCGCCGAGCGCCTGCTCGATCGCGTCGATCCGTCCCGGAGACGACGATGCTCCCGATGCGCCGTCGACGAAAACCGACTGGCGCATCGTGTTCTTCGCGGCGACGACCGCCTCCATCCCGGCCACGAAATGCCTCTGCGCGATCGCCTTGGCGCGGTCGCGTCCCTTTTCCGCCGCGGCCGCCTGAGCGGCCTTGAGCACCGCGTTCTGGATGTCTCCGCCCGACACTTCCCAGCGCTCGGCGAGCGCGCGAAAGTCGACGTCCGCCGCGAGCGGCGTCTTCTGGGGGTGGATCTGGGCCCGCCAGATCTTCTCCCGCTCGGCGGCCCTGGGCAGCTCGAACAGGATGTGCGTGCGCACGCGGCGCTCGAACGCGGGATCGAAGTTCGCCGCGAGATTCGTGGCGAAGATCACGACGCCGGGGTAATGCTCGAGCTCCGACAGCAGCACGTTGACCGTGAGGTTCGCCTCGCGCTCGTAGCCCTGCGACAGGTTCGCGAACCGGCGCGCGGCGATCGAATCGGCCTCGTCGAAGAAGAGAACGGCATCGTGTTCCCGCGCCTGGCGGAACGCGGAGACGACGTTCTTCCCGCTCTCGCCGACGAACGCGCTCTCCATCTCGCTGTATCGAACCTTCAGCAGCCGGCGGCCGATCGCGTGCGCCACGGCCTCCGCGCAGATCGTCTTTCCGGTCCCGGGCGGCCCCGCGAAGTGGAAGGCGAGCGCGATGCCGGTCGAGTGCCGTTCTCCGAGCCCCCACTCGTCGAAGATCAGGTGGCGCTTGTCGATCTGGACGAGCGCTTCCTCGAGAGCGCGGCGCGTGCTCTCCGGAAGGATCACGTCGTCGAACGTGCGGCGCGGCAGCACGAGATCGACGACGTCGCGTCGAGGCGCGAACGAGAGGAAGGGCTTGATCATTACGGGAGATTAGAGCAATTCGGGGGCCAGCGGGGCCGGTAATCGGGGGACACGAGTCGCGAGTCACCGAGTCGCAAGTCGCAAGTCGCAAGTCGCGAGTCACCGAGTCGCGGGTCGAGATTCACGGGTGGGACGGGACGTCGCCCCGGGGGGTCCAGACAATACACGAATCGTGTTCCGGGGCCGGCGGACGTCCCGCCGGCCCCTCCGCGCGACGGTCAGAGCGACCGGATGTGGATCGAGCCGCCGCTCGTGTCGAGACGAAGCGAGGGGCCGCCTCCGTTCAGGGTTCCATGGAGAGACTCGCGGGAGTAGGCGCCGTGCGTCATGAGCGGAAGATCGCTCTCGACGCGCTCGGCGTGCGCGTCGATCTCGAGGTGCACCGACGGATCGAGCGAGACGGTGATCCCTCCGCCGGAGCTCTCGATCCGGCCGCCGAGGCCGTTTCCCTTCGCGAACGCGACCTCGACTCCGCCCCCCGACGTGTCGGCCTCGACCCGCCCGCCCGCGTCGAAGATGCGGATCGGACCGCCGGAGCTGTGCGCCTTGAGGTCGCCGGTGACGCTGTCGATCCGCACCGAGCCTCCGCTGGTTTCCGCATCGAGCGATCCCCGGATGCGCCCCGCTTCGATCGATCCGCCGGAGGTCCGTACCCGGGCCTTGCCGGCGACGTCGTGCACGTGGACGGAGCCGCCCGAGGTGTCCCCGTCGAGGTCCGCCGAAAGGTCGTCGACCGTGAGGCTCCCCCCGGAAGTGCGGAGCTTGGCGGGGCGTTTCAGCGCCGACAGACGGATCGAACCGCCGGCGGTGTGGATGTCGACGGCGGTGTCGGAGGGAACTTCCACGCTCACGTCGACGCGTCCGTGGAACCCGTCGAACCACGAGTGATGCCGGTACTTGGCGGTGACCGACGCCTCTCCCGGCTTTTCGTCGAAGTCGAATCGCAGGACCTCCTCGAGGTCGCTCCGGCTCGAGTCGAAGACGACGTGAGCTCCCGACCCGGCCTTTCCCCGGACGACGACGGCGCCCACGTCGGAATCGAGCCGGAACGTGCCGCCGGGTTCGAGCTTGAGCGTCCGTTCGACGCGGGAAGCGGCGGAAACCGTTGATGCGGCGGCAAGAACCAGGACGGGGAAGAGAAAGCGAGGCTTCATCGTGACCCCCTCTGTTCCCTCTGACGCAGGGAGCAGCGAAAAGTTTCCGGGATTTTGCCGGCGCGATGTCCCGGGCCTCGCCGTTCACCGATGACGAGAACGGTGAGACGGGTGCCACGCCGCGACGAACTCGAGCCTTCGGCGGGGGACTCACGGCGCCGCCCCGGGGGCAGGGCTCGATCTTGGAGAACGCACGTCATCGCGTCTGCCAACGGATTAACGGATACCGCGAATCGCGCCGCGGCCCTGGCGGCCGGTCTAAAATGATCTCAGGGCCCGAACCTCTCGTTGCGGCGGCCTCGCCGCCGAATCACCCTCGTTCGGGAACCGAGGAGAATCGTCGCGGGTGTTTGCAAGGCCTTGAATGGGATTGGGGGGTACGGGATCGGGCGACCGCGCCCGTGATCGTCGTCGAGTCCTCGTGGGCCACGGGGAAAGGAACGAGAAAAACACCATGACGACGAGCGAGTCTCGAAAAGGAAAGTCTCCATCCCGGCTGATCGACGAGAGGATCGAGGAGCTGGGCGACTGGCGGGGCAGGATGCTCTCCCGGCTCCGCGACCTGATCAGGCAAGCCGACCCCCAGGTGGTCGAGGAGTGGAAGTGGCGCGGCGTTCCGGTGTGGTCTCACGACGGATTGATCTGCACCGGCGAGACGTACAAGGGCGTCGTGAAGATGACCTTTGCCAGGGGGGCGGCCCTCGAGGACCCATCCGGCCTCTTCAATGCCAGCCTCGACGGCAACACCCGGCGCGCCATCGACATTCGCGAGGGAGAGAAGATCGACGAGAAGGCATTGAAGGCTCTCGTTCGCGCGGCGGTGGCGCTCAACGCCTCCCGCGCCCATGGCCGATCGAGGTGAAGGCAACCATTTTCGATCTGCGGCGACGAGCAGATTCGCGGACCCGCGGGAGACGAGGGGGAGTCGCCCGAGCCGGCCGTCGGGCCTTCCTCCCGGCACTGGCCGCCGGAGTCCCTCGGCGGCGATCGTCATCACGCGGAACATCTCGTGGGCGCGGGCGGGGCGCCGGGTGCGGGCCGCCGAATTCCCGCCATCCGGCGGCGAAATCCAGAGGGAGGTGATCTCATGCTGGCTTCGCTCAACCTTCATGTCCTCACGGTTCTGGCCACGACCAGTCTCGTGGTCGGCGCGGTGATATTCGTTCCGACGTGGCGCATTCTCACGAAGACCGGCTACTCGGGATGGTATGCCCTCGTCTTTCTCTTGCCGATTTTCAACGTCCTGGGGTTGTGGATGTTCGCTTTTGCCGAGTGGCCGATCGAGCGAAAGTCGGCGGCCATCGACGGCCACGGTCGCGCATGACCGGCCGGCCCCCCTCCATCTCTTCGCGGGGAATGGCGTGCGGTACCCTTCGACTCCGCCGGGGAAGGGAGAATGGCTGAGGCGCCGCGTTTCGATCCGGCGCGAACCGCCGTCCTCAGCATGGACCTCCAGTCGGCGATCGTGGCCATTTACGTCAAGGACCCGGACGACTTCCTTTCGCGAGTCGTTCGCGTGCTGGATTGCGCTCGTGCCGCCGCCATGAGGGTCATCCACGTGAGGGTCGGTTTCCGGGCCGGTCTGCCCGAGGTCAGCTCCCGCAATCGGCTCTTCGGCGCCGTCAAGCAGTCCGCGCAACACCAGAAGCTGTTTTCCGGACCAACGGGAGAGATCCACTCCGCCGTGGCTCCCCGGGGGGACGACGTCGTGATCACGAAGCACCGCGTCAGCGCGTTCGCCGGGACGGACCTCGACCAGATCCTGCGTGCCAACGACATCGATACGCTCGTCCTCATGGGCATCGCCACGAGCGGCGTCGTGCTCTCCACGGCACTGGAGGCTTCCGACGCCGACTACCGCCTGGTCGTCGTCGGGGACTGCTGCGCCGACCTGGACCGAGACCTCCACGCCTGCCTCCTCGAAAAGATGCTTCCGGGCCGAGCGACGGTCCTCTCCAGCGCGGAATTCGTCGAGGCGATGACCTAGGCGATGCCCCGCGCTGTCTCCATGCCCCATCCGGCGTCGCCGTCGCCCGTTATTCCGCGTCGGCGGACACATCGATGACCATCCGGGATCTGGATCACGTCCAGGTTGCCATCCCGGAGGGCGAAGAAGAAAGGGCGCGTGATTTCTACGGCGGAATCCTCGGCCTCCGGGAGCTGCCCAAACCCGCCAGCCTGGCGAGACGGGGCGGCGTGTGGTTCGCCGTCGGTTCCCGACAGCTCCACCTCGGCGTCGATGTCGATTTCCGGCCGGCGACGAAGGCTCATCCGGCGTTCCGGGTTCGCGATCTGGCGCGGCTCGTCGAGCGTTGCCGCCGGGCGAATGTCCCGGTCATGGACGATGAGCCGCTGGCCGGCTGCGTCCGCGTTTACCTGGCCGATCCGTTCGGAAATCGCATCGAGCTCCTTCAGCCTCTTTCCGGCGATGAAGACCGAGAGCGATTGAACGGGTGCCGGCGGCGTCGCGCCGGCGGGAGGGGAGTCGGCAGATGATGGCGGCCCGGTCGGATCGCTCGTTCGAGGAGCCGCGGCGCCGCCGCCCGACCCTGCCCGCGACGCTCCTCGGCGGTCAGGACGGCAACGAGGTCCGCGAGCCGTTCGCCGCGCCCGACGGTCTCGCGAGCGCGAGTCGGAGCTCGCCCGAGAGCCGATCGAGCTTCTCGTGGAGCTCCGCGATCTCCACTTCCGCCTTCACGTTGATTTCGTAGTCCGCCTCGCTGCGGATCCGGTCCTTCGCGTCCTGTCGGTTCTGGCTCATCATGATGACCGGGGCCTGCAGGGCGGCCAGCATCGAGAGCACGAGGTTCAGCAGGATGAACGGGTACGGGTCCCAGCTCTTCTTCGCCGCCATGTTCGCGGTGATCCAGACCAGCATCATCGAGAGGAAGAGGATGATGAACTTCCAGCTGCCACCGAACGCCGCGACGGCGTCGGCGATGCGGTTCCCGACGGTCTCGCGCTCCTGGATGATCTCGTTCGGGTTCTGGATCCGATGCTTCAGGAGAGCGTCGGCGCGGCGGATCCTCTTCGTCAAGGCAGCGAGCACGTCGAGCGCCGCGTCGGGCTTGCGCTTCAGGAAATCGAGGAACTCGTCTCGCTCGAGGACGAGGGCTTCGACGTCGGTCAGGGCCACCGCACCGGCCGAGCGGTTCCCGCCGTCGAACAGAGAGAGCTCGCCGAAGAGCTCGCCGGGCTCCACGACGTCGACGACGAGCTTCTCCCCCGATTCATCGACGACCGAGAGCTCCACCCGTCCCTGGCGGAGAACGTAGCAGACTCCCCCCAGGTCGTGCTCGTGGAAGAGGCGCTCGCCGGCGGAGAAGTGCGCCTCCTCGGTGAGCGCGGCAACGGCGGCCCGCTCGTCGTCGTCCATCGTCTGGAACAGAGGAATGTCCCGAAGAAGATCGGCGTTTGTCGGCATGCGCGAATTGTATGCGGGGGGAAAAGAAAAGGGGCGGATTTCCGCCCCCCGGGTCGTCGGGAGAGAGGCTTCGTCCTCAGTACCGCCCGCGGCCTCCGCGCCCGCCCCCGCCCTCTTCGCGGGGCCTGGCCTCGTTGACGGTCAGCGCCCGTCCGCCGAGATCGCGGCCGTTCAGCGCGGACATCGCCGACTTGGCGGCCTGGTCGTCGGAAAACTCGACGAAGCCGAAACCCTTCGAGCGCCCGGTCTCCCGGTCCATGATGATCTTCACGGAGTCGGGATTTCCGTAGGCGCCGAAGAGCTCGCGCAGCTCGTCCTCGGTCGTGTTGTAGGAGAGGTTCCCCACGTAGAGTTTCATCGAATCCTCATCGGCCGGAACGCGCCGGCCCCGGCTCCTCGATTCCCGATGCAGCCGCCGGTCGAAGCCGCAACAGGTTCTCGCAATGCATCGTTCAGGAGTTCAGCAAGTGCCTCACAGAAGCGGCAGAACGATACGAGACCTCGAATTGTACCGACGGAAAAAGGGAAATCAAGCGCGGCGCGGGCCTCGAACGGCCGCCCACGGCGTCCTCGACGTCGGAGGGTCGAATCGGCGAGCCGCAGGCTCGGGCGGGATGGCGCGACGAGGCGCGAACGAGAGCCGGGGGCCGGGCGGCACGCGCCCGTATTCGTCCGACGCATCCCCGCAGCCCTACTCGAGGCGGGCGTCCATCGTGATGTCGGCCTTGAGCAGCCTCGAAATGGGGCAGCCCGTTTTCGCGTTGGCGGCGGCCGTCTCGAACTTCGCGCGGTCCGCGTTCGGAACCTTCGCCGTGACGTCCAGATGGACCGCGGTCACGGTCCAGCCGGCCTCGAGCTTCTCCATCGTGACGGTCGCGGACGTCCGGATGCTGTCGGCGGTCATCCCCGCCGCGCCGAGCTGTCCCGAAAGCGCCATGCTGAAGCATCCCGCGTGCGCGGCGGCGATCAGCTCCTCGGGATTGGTGCCCGCGCCGTTCTCGAAGCGGGTCCCGAAGGAGTAGGCCGTCTCCTTCAGCGCGCCGCTGTCGCTCGAGATCTTTCCGCTTCCCTCTTTGAGGCTGCCGTTCCACACCGCCGAAGCTTTTCTCTTCATCCTTTGTCTCCTCGGCCGCCGACTCTATCCGGCGGAGAAGCGTTTCTCCAAGCCCTCGAATCCCGCGGCGCCCCGGCGGTCAGGTTCGGCGGTCGCCGCGGTGGTGAGGATCGGATGGGGCCGGAGTCGCGGAGCCGGGACGGCGTTTCTCGACGTTGTCCTCGGCTCCGCTCCAGCCGTCGTTCTCGGGGGCGTCGGCCTGCGCGACGTCCTCCGCCGCGGCGCTTCGGTCGCCGGCGAAATCGGAATCTCCGTCCGCCTGAGGGCGGGCCGCGCGCCCGGCGGGAAACGGTTTCTCCGCGGCGGCGGATTCGCGAGACGGCTTGCCGGTCTTCGCCATCACGCGCTCGCGCAGGTGGAATGGCCGCACGGACAGTGTCGGCCGTGGCGCCCCGTCGTCTGCGCGTCGGCGCACGAATCGCTGCAGAATTTCTTTCCGCCTCTCTGGACTCCCGTTTCCCGGCAATGACAGCCTTCGTGTTCACACATGGGTTTCACCTCCACCGAATTCGCAGCAAGATCGCTGCCGGCAGGCGGGTGGGAAGTGCCTTCTTCCTCCTTTCCGGTTGTGCGCGGAAATCATTGGAAAGGCAGCTCTTGCGGGATATCCGTGGCACGGAAAGTGCTCCTTCGAATAGCGGAGCCAATCCCGGTTCCAGCGGTTTCAGACGGAGGTTGAGAAATGAAGAATCCTTTGAATACGACGCTTTTCGGCGCCGCCCTTCTCGTGGCGGCGGCCGGTTTCGCGCAGAGCTCCACGAGCCCCCAGAAGGGCGACGAAGATCGAACCCCGACTTCGTCGACGAGCTCGTCGACCACCAACAACACGGATAGCGGCTCGACCGGCAGCACGTCGGGGAGCACCTACGGCTCGACGACCGGAAGCACCAGCGGAAGCGCGACCGGCAGCACGGGAACGTCGGGAACGAGCGGAACCTACGGCACGACGGGCTCGACCTACGGGTCGTCGACGATGGCGCCGCGGACCTACGCCGGGACGGTCAAGACGATCGACGCCGGCCACACGCTCGTGATCACGATGGCCAACGGCCGGACGCAGACCTTCGACATCAGCGGCTCGCCGACGATGGACAACTCCGTCGCGGTGGGAAGCCGCGTGCGGGTGAAGCAGACGGTCGACGCCAGCGGACACACGGTCGTGACCGTCGAACCCTATCGCTGAACGCTGTTCGAGCGACGATGGGACGCCCGACCGGGCGTCCTTTTTTTTGCGTGTCGCCCCGTTTTCGCCTCGCGTCCGCGCTTCGAGGCGATCACGACGAGGCGGTCGGGAGCCGGCCCGAGATAGTTGAACGGCGTGCAGGTGACCAGCGTGAGCTTCGGGGTCCGGGTGGGCCGTTCGAGCTCGACGTGATCGGGAGTCACGACGAGGACGCGCTCCACGACGTAATCGTCCACGCCCGCCCCGGTGATGAGCGAGAAGACGTCCCCGGCGACGGCGGACTCGAGCGGGGAGAAGTACGAGGTGCGGTGGGCGGCGATCACGCAGTTGCGGCGCCGATCCGGCACGCCGGGGAGCGCGGTGCCGTCGACGAGCCCCGCACCGCGGCGGAGCTCGGACTCGGCGGTTCCCTGGTAAACGGGGGCGAGCAGCCCGAAACGAGGGAATTCGATCCAGGCGATCGCCTGGTCGAAATCGGCGCCCGGGGGCGCCTCCGGCGGACAGTGGAAGCCGTCCGGGTGAAACGCGGGATCATCGCCCGGCAACTGGGCCGAGACCGCACCGGAGCCGCTCGCGAGCACGAGCGCGGCTCCGATGCAGCGAACGAGCCGGCCGGCACTCACGAGGCGCCTCCGGGTTGCCACGAGCGGTTCCGCCTCAGCGGGCGAGACGCGCGGCGAACTTCAGGGCTTCCTTGTAGCCCTTCGTCTTTCGGAGCTTCTTGACCTGCTCCTTCTGGACCTTCGACAGCCGGCGCACCAGGGTCATGTATCGGGCCTGCAGGACCCGAAGCTGCCGCGTGGCTTTCGGAAGGTTCTTCTTGACGATCTTCCGCGTCGCCTTGCGTCCCCGCTTGATGCCGCGCCGGGTTTCCTTGACGGCGACTCTCGCGAGAGGTTCGAGGGCCTCGACCAGATCGTCCAGTCCGGACTTCAAATCTTCGATGATCGTGAATACGTTCGTCTTTGCCAAAGTGTCCTCCTCACCCGATCGATTGTATCGGATCGCACGCCCGCCGCCTGATGCCGATGCCCTGTTCGTCGAAAACCCTGACTGTGACTGACTATTTGTGTGACTGTCGTGTTCACGGCGCTCGGAGGCACACATTCGAAACCGCGCCCGCCCTCAATGCAGAGGCGCGGAGATGGGCTTGCCGCGTCCCCGCCTGAACAGCAGCAGCAGCGGAATGCACAGCAGGAAGAAGACGCCGACGATCCGGAACGCGTCCATGTAGGTCAGGAGGAACGTCTGGCGCGTCACGATCCCCTCGATCGCGCCCGCCGCCTGCCGCTTCGCCTCGGCGAGCGGCGAGCCGCGCCCGACGAGCGCGGACGTGATCGCGGCGAGCCGCTGGCGCAGGGCGAAGTCGTACACCGAGACGTGCGTCAGGAGGTTCTGGCGGTGCGTCGCGGAGCGATGCTGGATGTACGTCGCGATGAGCGCGATCCCGAACGACCCTCCGAGCTGGCGCATCATGTTCGTCAACCCCGCTCCCTGCGGAATGTCGCGCCCGCGCAGGTTCGAGAGCGCGAGCGTCGTCAGCGGCACGAAGAGGAGGCCCAGCCCGACGCCGCGGAAGATCAGCGGCCAGAAGAAATCCGAGCGCCCGGAATCGAGCGTCGAATGCGAGAGCATCCGGGTGAAGACGAAGAAGGAGATGAAGCCGAGCGCGTTCATGATCTGCGGCGGGAATCCGCGCTGGAGCGCCTTGCCGACGACCGGCATCATGATCGCCGTCGCCATCCCCCCCGGCAGGAGGATCAGGCCGGTCTGCATCGCGGTGAAGCCGAGGAGGTTCTGGATGAAGACGGGGAAGATGAAGACCGACGAGTAGAGACCGAAGCCGAGGATGAACGTGAAGAGCGTCCCGACCGCGAGCGACCGGTCCTTGAGCACCCGGAGGTTGACGACCGGGTGCTCCGCGGTCAGCTCGCGCCAGACGAACCCCACGACGCCGATCGCCGCGACGACCGCGAGGACGGTGATGTACGGCGCCGAGAACCAGTCCTCGCGCTCACCGCGCTCCAGCACGACCTGGAGCGACCCGATGCCGAGCACGAGGAGCGCGATCCCGGCCCAGTCGACGCGTCCGAGATGGTGCTTTTCCTTCGGGTCGTGGATGAACGTGAGCGTGAGGAACGTCGCGACGATTCCGATCGGAATGTTGACGTAGAAGATCCACGGCCAGTTGTAATTGTCGGTGATCCAGCCGCCGAGCGTGGGCCCGATGGTCGGCCCCACGACGACGCCGAGTCCGAAGAGGCCGTTGGCGAGGCCGAGCTCCTCCGGCGGGAACGTCTCGACGATGATCGACTGCGAGGTCGACAGGAGCGCGCCGCCGCCCACTCCCTGGACGAACCGGAACACGACGAGCTCCCAGATCCCCGTCGCGTGCCCGCAGAAGAAGGAGGCGATCGTGAAGAGGACGATCGACCCGGCGAAGTAATTCCGCCGGCCGAAGAGCGACGAGAGCCATCCCGTCATCGGGATGACGATGACGTTGGCGACGACGTAGGCGGTCACGACCCAGGCGACCTCGTCGAGCGTCGCCCCGAGGTTCCCCATCATCTGCGGGAGGGCGACGTTGACGATCGACGTGTCGATCAGCTCGATGAGCGACGCGAGGATCACCGTGATCGTGATGATCCATTTGCGGGCGCCGTGCTCCGACATGCGGCCGGGTCAGCCGAGGTCGACGATCGTCGTGACGCTCATACCCGTGCGCAGCGGGTAGCGCGGATCGGGCGGGTCGGTCGGCACGATCTTCACGGGGATGCGCTGCACGACCTTCGTGAAGTTCCCGGTCGCGTTGTCCGGGGGGAGCAGCGAGAACTTGGCGCCGGTCGCGGCCGCGAACGAATCGACCCGGCCGTGGAAGACGTGGTTCGGGTAGGCGTCGACCTCGAAGGTGACCGGCTGGCCGACACGCATCCGCCGGAGCTGCGTCTCCTTGTAGTTGGCGACGACCCAGACGCGGGCGTCCTGGACGATGGCCATGAGGGGCTGTCCCGACTGGACGAGCTCTCCCACCTCGACGTTCTTCTTCGAGACGATTCCCGAAGAGGGAGCGGTGACCGTCGCGTACGCGAGCTGGAGGCGGGCGAGGTCGAGATCGGCCTGCTTCTGCGCGACCTGCGCCTGCGCGGCCGCGACCGCCTGGGCGGCGGCGTTTCGCTGGGCGGCGGCGGTGTCGGCGGCTCCCCGCGCCTCGTCGTACTGCTGCTGCGAGATCTCCTCCTTGGCGCGAAGGGCCGCGTACCGCCCGAGATCGCTCGCCGTCCGGCTCCGCGCCGTCTCGGCGGCGGAGACGTTCGCGCGCGCGACCGCGACCTGGGCGCGGGCATTCTGGAGCGCGCCCTCGGCCGTCTGGATTCGCGCTTCGATGTCGCGGGTGTCGATCTTCAGGAGGACGTCTCCCGCGGAGACGCGCTGGTTGTCGTCGACGCGGATCTCGGTCACGTAGCCCGAGACGCGGGGGAGAACGGGATCGATGTGCCCCTCGATCTGGGCGTCGTCCGTCTTCGCGTGGTGACGGTAGAAAGCGATCGTGCGGATCCCGTAAATCGCCCCGGCGCCGACCACGAGGGCCGCGACGAGCCAGGGAACGAACCGCCGGCGTCGGCGGCGCGGGGCGGCCTCCCGCGGCGACTCCGGAGCGTGAGGCGACTTCTTGAGCGGTTCTTCCATCACGGGTTCTCCTTGCCGGCGACGTCGCGGATCTCGCCCGTCGCGTGCTTCAGCTCGATCCAGGCCTGCTCCTGGTCGGCGAGCGCGGCCTCCCTCGCGTCGCGGGCCGCCGTCACGCTCGTCTGGGCGTTGTCGACCTCGATCCCGGAAGCGACGCCGTTGACGAAGCGGTCGGTCGCGAACCGGAGCTCGTCCGCGGCGAGGCGCGCGTTTTCGCCGGCGAGCGCGGAGCGGCTCACCGCGCTCCGGTACGCGAGGAGAGCGCGGCGGACCTCCTCCTGGATTCGCCGATCGAGGTCGTCCCGGCGGATCTCGAGAGAACGCTCCTGGAGCCGGGCTTCCTCGATGCGGGCGGCGATCTCTCCTCCGGAGTAGACGGGAAAGGCGAGCGATCCGCCGACGATGCGCGTCCACGAGAGGTCGCCGAGATAGTTGCCGTTGTACCCGCCCTGGAACTGCGCCGCGAGCCGGGGCCAGCGCTCTCCCCGCGCGGCGGCGAGCGACAGGCGCGCGGCCACGAGGTTCTCGTCCAGCGCCCGGAGGTCGGGACGCTGCTTCCGCGCGGCGGCGATCGCCGCTTCCGGCGTCGGGAGCTCGCCGGCCGGCGGCTCGAAACGACCGGCGAGGACGAGCGTGTCCGCGAGGTCGGCGCCGACCGCCCGGAGGAGCGCCAGACGGGCGACGTCGCGCTGCGTCTCGGCGACGAGGAGCGCCTGCCGCTGGCGCGACAGCTGAACGTCCGCCCGCGTCGTGTCGAGCCGCGTTCCGGTCCCGACTTCCTGCGCGTGCGCCGCCTGCCCGCGGAGCTTCTCGAAGAGGTCGACGTTCGCGCGGGTCTCGTCGACGAGCGATTCGGTGCGGCGGATCGTCAGATAGAGCGAAGCGACCGCGGACGCGACGTCGGCGTCGGACTGTTCCCGTTCCGATTCGCTCACGCGGATCTGCTGGCGGGCGGCGGCGACCCGGCGGCGCGCGGCGACGTCGATGACGTTCATCGACGCGGCGATGTGCGCGTCGAACACGTTGAAGGGGGGGACGATCGGAGGAACGCCGGGGAACGTCAGGCCGAAGGTCTGCAGGTTCAGGCTCTGGTTGACGTCGGAGACCACCGCGTCGACGCGGGGGTTCAGCGCCGTCTTCGCGCGCGCGGCGGCGGCGCGCGCCTCGTCGATGCCGAGCGACGCGATCTTCGACGCGGTACTTTCCGCGAGCGCGCGGTCGATCGCGTCGGACAGCGTCAGGGTGAGCGTTTCTCCGCGCGCGGCGGCCGCGGCGAGCAGCGCCGCGACGAGGAGCGCGGCACGCTTCACTTCGCGCTCCTCCGTTCCTCGGTGCGAAGCCATTCGGCGACGTACACGGGGGTGTGGAGGAGCTTCGCTCGCGCGCCCTCGCCGTCGAGGAAGAACCGGACGGCGCCGCGATCGACGATCCCGACGCCTTCGAGATCCAGAACGACCTGCCGCCCGGAGCGCCGGGACTCCCGCACGATGCGCTCGAGCTCGGCGACCTGGTCGTCGGAGATGCGGCCGGAGAGAAAGAACGTGACGCGGGCGGCGGTTTCGGCGGTCTTTTCGATCTTGAGCACGCGGCTTCCGGGATCAAGACGCATGCCAGCAGGGCTGACGCCTAAGTGGCGGGAAGATATTGAGATAATGAGATCACTCTCGCCGCCATCCCCGTGAATCTGCGAAATTTCGTGATTAATGGGAGATGGTCGAGCGGAACCGGTGCTTGTCGATCTTGAGCTTCCGGATCTTCGATTCGAGGGTCGTCGACGGGATTCGAAGCCGGACCGCCGCGCCGGAGGGACCGGCGACCCGGCCGCGCGTCTGGGCGAGGACGGCCTCGATGATCTTCTTCTCTTCTCCCTGGAGGCTCGTCGGCAGCGAGCCGCCGGTGACGGGCGCGCCCGTTTCCCGGGCGAGCGCGCTCTCCTCCACCCGCAGCGTGTCGCCTTCGGTCAGGATCGCGGCGCGCTCGATCACGTTCTGGAGCTCGCGGACGTTTCCGGGCCACGGGTAGGCGAGGAAGAGATCCATCGTCTTCTTCTCGACGCGCCGGATTCTCTTTCCGAGCCGCGCCGCGTGCCGGGCGACGAAGTATTCGACGAGGATCGGAACGTCCGTTCGCCGCTCGCGGAGAGGAGGGATTTCGATCGGGAAGACGTTCAGCCGATAGTAGAGATCTTCGCGAAAGGCGCCCTCCCGGACCGCCGCGCGGAGATCGCGATTCGTCGCCGCGATGACGCGCGCGTCCGTGTGCAGCGTGCGGCTGCCGCCGACCCGTTCGAACTCCCCCTCCTGGAGAATGCGGAGGAGCGCGACCTGCATCTCGGAGGGGAGCTCGCTGACCTCGTCGAGGAAGAGCGTTCCGCCGGCGGCGAGCTCGAATCGCCCGATCCGGCGCTGCAGCGCGCCCGTGAACGCGCCCTTCTCGTGGCCGAAGAGCTCGGAAGCGATCAACCCCTCGGGGAGCGCGGCGAGGTTGACCTTGATGAGCGCCCGCGACGAGCGGGGGGACAGCCGGTGGATCGCGCGCGCGACGAGCTCCTTTCCCGTGCCGGTCTCGCCGCAGAGCAGGACCGTGGACTCCGTCCGCGCGACCTTCTCGACGCGGGAGAGGACGTTCCGGAGGGCCGTCGAGGTGCCGACGATCTCCTCGAACATCGACTCCTGGTCGATCTCCTCCTTCAGCACCAGGTTCTCTTCCTCGAGCCGGTCCCTCAGTCGCGCGATCTCCGCGAAGGCGAGGGAATTCGAGACCGCGGTCGCGATCGGGCGGGAAACCTCCTCCAGGAGCTCCGCTTCGTCGGGCGTGAAGCGTTTCTGGGCGATGCGCGCGAACGCGATCGATCCGATCTGGCGATCGCGCACGAAGAGTGGTGTGCGGACGTAGGAATGCACGCCGTAGGAGAGGAGGCGCTCGTCTTCCGCGAAGAGACGGTCCTCCTCGAGATCCTGCGAGACGTACGCCTTGCGCGTCCGGCCGACGTACTCGGTGCCGGTGCCGCGCAGGGGAAACCCGCTGTGAACCGCATCGAGCCGGTCCCGGGGAATGTCGAGCGCGCGCGCCATCGTCTCTTCCACCGGCTCGCCCGGCCGCCGCTCGACGCCCTCGATGTGGATGGCATGGGTCCGCGCGACGTCTCCTTCGATCGTGATCGCGGCGATCGCGTCCACGGGAACGAACGGCTTCAGCGCCCTCGCGACGGCTTCGAGGACGGCGGCGAGGTCCCGCTGCGCGTTGGCCGCCTCGGACACCTGCAGGAGCAGTCGGTACTTTTCCTCGCCGGATTTCGGGCAGGAATGGGGATCGGACACGTGGGAATCTTAATCCGGGGCGGGGAGCGGGGGGCCCTCCCGAGGCGGGCGAGGCGTGAGCCCATGGCGAGACGGGGGCGCGGGGAGAGGGCTTGGAAGGCGGGTTCGCGCGGGGGAGGCTGCTCGGGCCTGGTCGCCGCGGCCAGTGGGAGCCCGATGCCCGCCGCTCTCACGAGCGATGGCGGATCGATCTCACAACCTCGGTTCGGGATTCGTTCGAAGCTTCCATCCGCCGAAGCCGTGCGAAGGCGGACCGGATCGCCCGCACCCGTCCGGTTGGATGGATCGCCCCGCCGGCCTAACTGAGTTCGAGCATTCGCTGCAGGGCCCGCTCGGCGCCGACCCGGACGTCTTCCGGAATCATGATCTCCGGCCGCTCGTCCCGGAGCGCCGCGTAGACCTTCTCGAGCGTGTTCTTCTTCATGAACGGGCAGAGATTGCAGGCGCACGTGTCGGCGGGAAGCGGGATGAACGTCTTTCCCGGCGCGTTCTTCTCCATCTGGTGGAGGATCCCGGGCTCGGTCGCCACGAGAAACTCGGGGGCGTCGCTCTCGGTGACGTATCGAAGGAGCGATTTCGTCGACCCGACGTGGTCGGCGTGCTTCAGGATGGCTTCCGGACACTCCGGATGGGCGGCGATCTTCGCCTTCGGGTGCGCGACCTTGAGCCGGACGAGCTCGCGTTCCGAGAACTGCTCGTGCACGATGCAGGTTCCCGGCCACAGGACCATCCGCCGTCCCGTCTTCTTCTCGAGCCACGCGCCGAGATGGCGGTCAGGAGCGAACAGGATCTCCCGATCGGCCGGGATCGACCGCACGATCCTTTCGGCGTTCGAGGAGGTGCAGATGATGTCCGACAGCGCCTTCACGCGTGCGGAGCAGTTGATGTAGGTGATCGAGACGGCGCCCGGATGGGCGTCGCGGAACGCGCGGAACGCGTCGGGCGGGCAGGAATCTTCGAGCGAGCACCCCGCCGCGAGGTCCGGAACGACGACCTTGCGGGAGGGGTTCAGGATCTTCGCCGTTTCGGCCATGAAGCGGACGCCGGCGAAAACGATCATCCGGGCATCGGTCTTCTGGGCCGTTTTCGAGAGATCGAGGGAATCCCCCACGAAATCGGCCACGTCCTGGATCTCGGCTTCCTGGTAGTAATGGGCGAGCAGGATCGCCCGTTTCTCCTTCTTGAGACGGAGGATCTCGCTTTCGAGGTCGACGGGGACGGCGAGCGCCGCGGTGGGGGCCATCTCACTTCATTCTAACAACGAGCGGCCCGGCGGAATTGCGCCGGGGGATCGATTGGCGTGAAGATTGCGTGCCCTTGCGGCGGAAAGGGGTTACAGCAAAATGCCGACGAAACAGAAGGAAACGGAAGCCGCCCGCGGCACGTTCGTGAGCGACATCGAGGAGATCCGGCGGCGCGCCCGTCAGCACATGGACAAGGGCGCGGTCACCGAGGGGTATCGGGCGGACCGCGAGACGGTCATCCGGCTCCTGAACGAAGCGCTCGCGACGGAGATCGTGTGCGTTCTCCGGTACAAGTACCACTACTTCATGGCGGGAGGGATCAACTCGCAGTCGGTCAAGCAGGAATTCCTCGAGCACGCGACCGAGGAACAGCAGCATGCGGACATGATCTCGGAGCGGATCACGCAGCTCGACGGGAAACCGAACTACAACCCGGACGGGCTCGCCACCCGCAGCCATTCCGAATACAAGGAAGGCGTCTCGCTCGTCGACATGATCCGGGAAGATCTCGTCGCCGAGCGGATCGCGATCGAATCGTACGGCGACATGATCCGTTTCCTCGGCAATGACGATCCGACGAGCCGGAGACTCATGGAG
>DASTIQ010000101.1 GCA_035717485.1 Thermoanaerobaculia bacterium
GCGATCGCGCGCCAGCCGTTGTCGGGATCGTCGTGCACGCGGCCCGCGCGCACCGCCTGGTCGCGCGCGCGGAACAGAACCACGGGAACCGGGAGCGCGGGGGGCGCGTAGGCGCGGAGAGCCCGGCCGAGGGGCGCCGGCCGAAGGCGCCGGGCGATCCGGCTCCGGACGGCGGCGATTCCGCGCGTCCAGCCGAGCGCGGAAAAACGCCGCGCGATCCCGGCGGCGCGCCGCGCGGGAGGCGCGGGCGGCGGGTAACCGGGAGCGAAGGTGTCGAAGAGCGCGAGGATTTCGACGCTCTCGCCGGCGGCCGAGAGGCGGCGCGCCATCTCCCAGGCGACCGTCCCGCCGAAAGAATGGCCGCCGAGCCGGTAGGGGCCGCGCGGCTGGACGCGGCGGAGGTCCGCGAGGAATGTCTCCGCCCACGCCTCGATGGTGTCCGGGAGCGCCCGGCCGGTCTCGGTCAGCACGTGGAAGGCGTAGAACGGCTGTTCCTCTCCGAGGAGGCGCGCGATCGTGCGGAAGTTGAAGCCCGGACCGTTCCCGCCGGGAACGCAGAAGAACGCCGGGCGGGATCCGGTGGCTCGCAGCGCGACGAGGGTCCGGGGCAAGGGCTCTTCTCCCGACGACGGCTCCCGGAGGATCCGGGCGAGCGCGGCGATCGTCGACGCGTCGAGGAGCATCGGGAGCGGGAGGCGGCGCCCGAAACGCCGCTCGATCGCCGCGAGGATCTCCGCGGCGGCGAGCGAGTCGCCGCCGAGCTCGAAGAAGTCCTCGTGCGTTCCGGTGACCGGCCGGCGGAGCGCGAGCCGCCAGATCTCGAGGAGCGCGCCCTCCGTTTCGTCGGCCGGGGAGCTCTCCGTAGCCGCCGGATCGGGTATTTCCGGCGCCGGGAGTGCGCGGCGGTCGATCTTCCCGTTCGGCGTGCGCGGAAGCTCCCGGAGGACGACGAACGCCCGCGGGATGAACGGCGCGGGCAGCCGGGAGCGGAGGAGCTCGCGGATCCGCGGCCCGGGCGGGACCGTCCCCGCCTCCGCCTCGAAGTAGCCGACCAGCATCTTCTCTCCGGAGGGCTCGTCGAAGGAGACGGCGGCCACGTCGCGCGCTCCGGGAACGGAGGCGAGCGCCGCCTCGACTTCGCCCAGGTGCACGCGGACGCCGCGGATCTTGACCTGAAAATCCCGCCGGCCCACGTGCTCGAGGATGCCGTCCGGCCGCAGGCGCCCGAGGTCGCCGGTCCGGCACGATCGCGTTCCGTCGGGAGAGACCGGAAAGCGGGCGGCGGAGAGCGCGGGGTCCCGCCAGTATCCGTCCGCCAGCCATTCCCGCCGGACGACGATCTCGCCGACGGTTCCGGAGGGAACGGGGCGGCCGTCGTCGTCGTGGATCTCGATCGTCACTCCCGGAACCGGCGGACCGACCGGGATCGCCCCCTCCGCGACCGGTGCATCCCGCCCGAGAAGGTGTGAGCAGATCGTGCCGGCCTCCGTCAGCGCGAGATTGACCCGCAGCGATCGGGCCTCGGGGAAGTGCGCGAGGAAGAGATCGAAATCGCGCCGCAGCACCGCGTCGCTCGAAACGCGCACGAGCCGGACGCTCGGGAAACGCGCGCCGGGCCCGGCGGTGGCGAGGAACCGGCGGAAGATGCTCGGCACCGTATGGAAGACCGTCACGCGGCTCTCCGCGACGAACGCGGCGAGCTCGGCGAATCCCTCCGTCTCGACCGGGAAATGCACGACCGCGGCGCCGGCGACGAGGGCCTGATGCACGTTCGAGAGCCCGCCGCCGAGCGTGGTCGAGCCGGTCACGAGGCACCGGTCCTCCGGGACGTACGAGAGCTCCTCGGTCGCCGCGAGCGCCTGGGTGGCGATCATCCCGTGGCTCTGGACGACGCCCTTCGGCGCGCCGGTCGATCCGGACGTGAAGAGCACGCAGGCCGGCGACCCCGGGTCGATCTCCGGTGCCGGATCGCCGATCGGGACGTCGGGGATACCTCCGACGTCGAGGATCCCGCCGCCGGCCGTCTCGGCGACGGCGGCCGCGACCGCCGGGGTGGCCGGCGCGCCCGAACGGCCGCCCGCCGCGGCGTCCGTCACCACGAGCGCCGTGCCCACCGCGCGCGCGATGCGGACGAGGCGGTCCGCCGGCTGCAGCGGGTCCATCGGAATCGCGACGCGTCCCGACCGGTACGCCGCGATCTGTGCGGCGATTCCGGTCACGCCCGGAGAAAAAACGAGGATCGCGGGGGCGGCCGGGTCTCCCGGCGCGTTCGCGAGGGCGCGAGCGATGCGACGGACGCGGGCGTTCAGCTCGCCGTAGCTCAGATTCTCGTCCCGCCCGATCCAGGCCGGCCGGCGCGGATTCTCGGCGGCCCGCGCCTCGAAGAGGGCGGCGATCCCCGTCGGTCCGTTCATTCGATCCGCGCCCTTCGCCAGCGGACGAGCCGGCGGCTCGCGAGCTCGAGCCCGGCCTGGATCGCGATCCCGAACAGGGATGCCGTGAGGAGGCCCGCCCAGAGATCGTCGATCGAAAAGGTCTGCCACGCCCTCCAGATCCAGGCGCCGAGACCGTCGTTGGCGGCGACGAGCTCGAGGGCGATCGCGATGACGAGCCCGAGCGTGAGCGCCAGACGCAGCCCCACCAGGACGAGCGGGAGAGCGCCGGGAAGAACGACTCGGCCGAACGTCCGTGCGCGGGAGGCGCCATAATGCCGCGCGACCTCGAAGTGAACCGGGCTGATCTCCGCGACCCCGGCGATCGTGTTGATCGCGAGCGGGAAGAACGCGGAGACGGCGACGAGCAGGATCCGCGCCGATTCGCCGATCCCGAAAGCGACGAGGAAGAGGGGAAGCGCGGCGATCTTCGGAACCGCGTGGCCGGCCGCGAGCAGGGGATCGAGCGTGCGGCGCACCGCGGGGCTCCAGCCGGCGAGGGCTCCGAGCCCGATTCCGACAGGGGCCGCGAGCCCGACGCCGACGAGGACCCGTGCCGCGGTCGTCGCCGCGGCGCGCGAGAGTCCCCCGTCCGCGAAGCGGCGCACGGTCGCCGCGAGGATCGCGCTCGGCGGGGGAAAGAAGATCGCGGCGGCCCCGCCCGCGCGGCGCGCGGCGATCTCCCAGAAGAGGGCGACGGCGCCCCCCGCGAGGAGGATCGCCGGAGCCCCGGCGACGCGTCCGCGGTTCACCGCGCCGCCTCCAGTTCCCGCCTCGCCTCGTCCCGGAGCAGCTCCCAGACCTCCTGGCGGATGGCGAGGGCGGCGGCGCTCGCGAGCGCTTCCTCGCCGCGCGGCCGCGGGAGTGGAACCGGCATCGCGGCGCGCACCCGGGCGGGGCGTCCCGAAAGGACGAGGATCCGGTCCGCCAGGCGCACCGCTTCGTCGATGTCGTGGGTCACGAAGAGCACCGTCTTCGCCGAGGCGCTCCAGAGCGCGAGGAGCTCCTCCTGCAGCAGGAGGCGCGTCTGCGCATCGAGCGCGCCGAACGGCTCGTCCATCAGCAGGACGGGGGCGTCGGCGACGAACGCCCGCGCGATCCCGGCGCGCTGCTGCATTCCCGCCGAGAGCTCGTGGGGGAAACGCTCGCGGAAGTCGCGCAGGCCGATCCGGGCGAGGAAGTCGCCGGCGATCCTCCGCTTCTCGGCCCGCGGGAGGGAGCGGCGCTCCAGGCCGAAGGCCACGTTGTCGACGACGGTCATCCACGGAAACAGACCGTGGTCCTGGAAGACCATCGCCGTCGTCGGCCGTTCCGGGGCGGGAGCCGCGTCCACCTCCGCCGAGCCGGAGGAGGGCGCGAGGAGTCCGGCGATCGTGCGGAGGAGAGTCGTCTTGCCGCACCCGCTCGGACCGACGACGCAGAGGAACTCGCCGTCGGCCACGTCGAACGTGAGGTTGGCGATCGCCGTCACCGGCGCTCCATTGCCGGCGAACACCCGGGACAGCCCGCGGAGACGGACCGGCACGGCTCAGCTTCCGGGGCGGTCGCCCCGCGCCGCGCGCAGCGGGGCGGGGTCCCAGATTTCGGACAGAGGGAGCGGGCGCGGCAGGAGGCCGCCCGCGACCGCCCATTCCTGGAACGCCTGAAGGGTCGAGGCGTCGATCTCGCCGTCGGCCCGGATGGGGATCCAGCAGCACGCGCGGATCAGGTCGGCCGTCAGGCCGGTGCGCCGCGCGAGGATCTCCACGTTACGGGGAGTCTTTCCGGCGCGATAACGCGCGATGCCCCGGAGATACGCGCGGAGGAAGCGCACGCCGAGCGCGCGCTCCGGACCGAGCATCCGGGGGCCGAAGACGATGTAGGCGAGCTGGAACCCGGGATAGAAGTCCGTGGCCGGCATCCAGAGGCGGCCCTCGCCCGAGCGGAGAAGGCGCGTCCGTTCCGGCTCGGCGAGCATCGCCATGTCGACCGCGCCGTGCGCGAGCGCGGAACCGACGATCGCCGCCGGGAGATTCACCCGGCGAACCGCCGCCGCGGGCACGCCCTCGCGGGCGAGGAACCGGTCGAAGAGGAAGTCGACGACGGAACCGGCGCTCGTCCGGGCCGACGCCCCCCGCAGGTCTTCCGGCGTCGGAAGGCCGCCGCGCGCCGGGAATCCGGGACGGATCAGGAGGGACGTGAAGCCGCAGCCGCCCGCCTCTTCGTAGCCCTTGTCGGCGACGAAGCGCACGCGCGCCCCGCTCTGGATGGCCCGGAGGTCGCCGATCGTCGGAATGCCGCCGGAAACGTCGAGCCGTCCCGCGGCGAGGGCCGCCGTCGCCTGCGCGTTGGCCTCCAGCTTCGTCCAGCGGATCGCGATCCCCTCGCGCGCGAAGTCCCCCTCGTCCTCGGCGATGAAGAGCGGAGCGAACGACAGGTAGGGGACGCTCGCCACCCGCACCTCGTCCGGGCCGGCGGGGCCGCGCCGGCATCCGGAGAGGAGCAGGAAAACGGCCGCGACGCCGGCGAGCGCCCGCTTCTTCATGCGGGGGGGCGCGCCGCGCGCGAGCCCACGTTCCAGCTCAGGGAAACGAGGAACATCCGGGGGTCGCCGATGCGCCGCCCCGAGGAGAGATCGACGACGAAACGCCGGTCGAAGAGATTCGTGCAGGTCGCCGACAGCGACGCGCCGCCCCAGAGCGGGTGTTTCACCTCGAGATCGAACACCGCGGCCGGGTCGAGCGCCAGCCGGTTGGACGCGTCCACGTACTGCCGGGAGTACGTCCGGGCGCGAAGAGCCGCGGACCGGCCGGCGGCGTCGTGCCAGAGAGCCGAGAACCCGCCCGCGTTGCGGGGCACGAAGGCGATCCACTGGTCGACGAGCGTCGAATCGAGGTCGCTCGAGACGACGCGGGCCTCCGTGTACGTCCAGCTCCCGTCGATCCGCCAGGCGGGAGCGGGCTTCCAGGTCACCGAGGCCTCCGCCCCTTCGCTGCGGGCGTTGCCGACGTTGAAGGACTCGAGCACGCGGGGCGGACCCTTGGCGACCTCGACCTGGCCGATGATCTCTTCGATGCGCGAGACGAATCCGGTCGCGGCCGCGCTCCAGGAGCCGCGGGAGAAGTCGATTCCCGCTTCTCCTCCCCACGAATGCTCCGGGCCGAGCCCGGGGTTCGAGAGGGTCTGCTGCGTCTTCGCGAGCGTCTGGTAGTACAGCTCCCGGAGCGTGGGCGCCCGGAAGGCGCGGTAGCCGGCCGCGCGCAGGGCGAAACCGCCGCCCGCGCTCCAGCGGATCGCGAGGCGGGGATCGAACTGGTCTTCGGAGCGCGGCGCGATCGACGGCGACGAGCCGGGACTCGCGGACTGGTGCCCGTCGTAGTTCCGCCAGAAGTCGTAGCGCGCGCTCGCGAGGATTTCGAAGCCCGGCGACGGAACCAGGCTCGCCTCCGCGAAGACTCCCGTGAAGGTCTGCTGTCCGCCCGCGACGAGCCTCTGGGTGACGTCGCCCGCGGGCGAGTAGTTGTCGGCCCTGTCCTCGCCGCGGTTGTTCTGAACGTCGACGCCCGCGGCCAGGAACGGGAGCGCGCCGCCGGTTTCCCGCGACCAGAGGAGCGAGCCCCCCACTCCCTGGATCGGATCTTCGTGATGGTTCGCGCGGAACTCGGCGTTGCGGCCCTGTCCCGCGAAGAACGCCGTGTTGTCGTAGGCGAGCCTCTGGTGCTGGAAGTACCCGGTGGCGGCCAGCCGTCCGCCGAACGCGGCGAGGCCGCCGCTTCCCGAGAGGTCCTGGATCTGGCGATTCTGGTTCGAGAGCGGCGTGCCCAGCGAGAGCTGCTCGTCCGAGGCGGCCGCCGCGAGTCCCGCCGTCGCGTCGCCGTCCGTCCAGTCGGTCCGCAGGCGACCTGCGGCGTGTCGCGCCGGCATCGGAATGTCGATCGCGCCGCGGTCGCGCTCCGACTCGTGCTGGTAGCCGTCCGTCTCGAACCAGGACCCGTCCGCCTCGACGCCGAGCCCTCCGCCGAGGACGTGCGAGGCGGCGAAGCTCGCGTTCCGCGTGAAGTAGGAGCCGATCCCCCCCTCCGCGTCGAAGGCGTCGCGGTCGGCCCGCCGGGTGACGAAGTTGACGAGCCCCCCGAGCGCCTGGCTTCCGAACACGCTCGCCCCTCCCCCCCGGACGACCTCGGCGCGCTCGAGGCGGACGAGGGGGATCTTGTTCCACTCGATCGACCCGCTGAAGGGATCGGTGGCGGGGACGCCGTCCTGGAGCACGAGCGCGCGGCGGGCGCCCGCTCCGCGCATCGAGAACGTCTGGGTGGTCGGGAAGAGATACGTGCTGGACGTCGGCGGCATGTTGACTCCGGGGACCGTGCGGAGCAGGTCGTCGGTCGTCTGCGCCGGTGTGTGCTCGATCTGCGCCGGACCCATGACGGTCACCGAAAGGGGCACGTCCTCGACCGACCGCTCGACCCGGGTCGCGGAGACGACGACGTCCTCGGTGACCTCGGCCGCCGGCGCGTCTTTCGCGGGCGGCGGAGGCGCATCGGAACCGCCGTCGGCGGCCGCGAACCGCGGGCCGACGGCGACGGCCGTCAGGCCGAGAGCCAGGACGGCGATCGCCAGACGCGGCTTCGCCGATAGCGGGAATTGTCGGGTGATCATCGGCCGCGCGGATCTTACCGGAATCGCGGGAGTCGAGGAATCACGCGCCCGCGCGCTCGCACAGCACCAGCGTCCGGTCGTCGTCGGCGGCCGAGGAGCAGTGGACTCGTACCGCTTCGAGAATCGCCTCACGGAGAACGGGCAGCGGCGAGCGCGCGTGCTCCGCGAGGATCCGTTCGAAGCGCTCGAACCCGAAGGCGTCGTCGGCCGCGTCGCGGCATTCGATGATGCCGTCCGTGTAGAACACGAGCCGGTCGCCGGGAGCGAAGGGGAAGACCTGCGTCGGGAACTCCCGGGACTCGAAGAGGCCGAGCGGGAACGCCGGCAGCTCGAGTGGCTCCACGCGTCCCCCCGAGATGCGGTACGGCGGGGGGTGCCCCGCGTTCGTGAGCGAAACCGTGTCGGGCGAGACGAGCACGGCGAGCGCGAGCGTCATGTAGTTGCGGGTGTCCGTCGACCGGAACAGGAGGGCGTTCATCTTCGCGAAGAGCGCGGCCCCGGACTCGCCCGATTCGAGGAGTGTGGAGAGCGCCGCCTTCGCCGTCGCGACGAGAAGGGCGGTCGGCAGACCGTGGCCCGAGACGTCGCCGATCGCGACCGCGGTCTTCGCGTCGCGGGTCGAGAGGAAATCGTAGTAGTCGCCTCCCATGCGAGCGACCGGCTCGAAGTAAGTGACGGCGGTGAGCCCCGGCACCGGCGCGTCCGGGGCGGGGAGCAGCTTCTGCGCGATCAGCCGCGCCTGGTCGATCTCCCGGTCGAGGAGCTCCCGCGCGGCGCGGTCCTGCAGCGTCGCTTCGAGCGATCCCGCCATGAGGTCGAACGATCGCGCCAGATCGCCGACCTGATCGTGGGCGCGCGTCGCGATCCGGACGGAGAAATCCCCGGCGGCGATGTGCTCCGTCGCGCGGGAGAGGCGGTTGACGGTCTTCGTGATCGTGCGGATCAGGAGGTACGCGGTGAGGAGTGCGACGAGGTAGACCGCGAGGAGCATTCCCCCGATCACCATGAGGGCGATGATCGGCCAGCGCGTCTTGTTCTTCTCGATCGCGCCCTGCGAGAAGAGCTCGTCGAACGCCCGGCTCCACGAGAGCCGGGTGAAGACGGCGACGGTCCTCGGCTCGGCGCTCGAACGATCGCCCAGGATGGGCCGGGACGTGTAGACCCACCAGACGACGTTCAGAGGCGAACGGGAGTGGTCCTGCGGGATCGCCTGCGGCGGATAGATGAACTCGTCGGCGCGGTAGGGGTGGACCCCGCCCCGCCGGGCCCGGTCGCTCTCGTCGACTTCGATGTGGATCCCGCCCCCTCCGGAGCGCGCCCGGGCGTTCCTCGAGAGCGGCATGATCGCCACGCCGGAGAGCTCCGCCAGGCGCGCATAGAAGAGATCGTCCACCGGAATCGCCGAAATCGTCGCTCCGCTGTCGCCGAAGGTTCCGGCCGCGAAGAACCGGGCCCCGTCGTCTCCCACGAATCGGGGAGACTCGAGCGAGCGGATCCAGTCCGGCGCGGCGGAGCCCGCCGGGAGTGTCGAGATGTCGGACGCCGCGACGGTTTCGCCGGCGATCCGGGCGCGGCGAACCCCCGTCACCTGCCCGGCCACGATGCGGGTTCCGAGCTCCCGGAGGGCCGTGTCGACGCGGAACGCCTCGAACTGGCCGATCGTCATGTCCGCGGCGATCGCGAGCAGGAGAGCGACCATCGGGATCGGAAGGATCCCGATGAGGAAATAGGAGAACGCCAGCCGCCACGAGAGGCGGTAGAAGAGCTTCCTCGCGAGGAGGCGCGCGAGCCGGACGAGGAGCACGGTCCCGGCGACGCAGAGGAGGAGGATCCCGAGCGGAGTGAGCGGCGAATCCGAGAGC
>DASTIQ010000102.1 GCA_035717485.1 Thermoanaerobaculia bacterium
GCGATGGCGAACGGCTCGCGAAAGACCTCCTGGATCTTGCGGGCGACGAGCCCGGCGCTCTCCGGGTGGTCGACCTTCGAGAGGACGAGGATGAACTCGTCCCCGCCCAGGCGCGCGAGCGTGTCCGCCCCCCGGATGATCTCCTTCAGGCGGTCCGCGATCTTCTGGAGCAGCACGTCGCCGACCTTGTGCCCGAGGCTGTCGTTGACGAGCTTGAAGCGGTCGACGTCGATGAAGAGGACGGCGAGCGCGTGCCGGTCGCGGCGCGCGTGCGCGAGCGAGACGGTGAGCCGGTCTTCGAGACGCACGCGGTTGGCGAGACCCGTCAGGGCGTCCTCGTAGGCGAGCCGCTCGATTTTCCGTTCCGCCTTCCGCGTCTCCGTCACGTCCCGGTTGATCGTCAGCACCGCGGGGCGCCCGTCGTAGTCGACGACCGAGGCGTTGACGAGGAGCTCGATCGCCGTGCCGTCGCGCGCGAAGTGGGTGGCTCCGAGGTTGTGGATCGCGCCCTCCCGGAGCACCTGGCGGATCTCCTCTTCGCCTCGTCCGACGTCGCGCTGAAAGCGGCTGAGGCTCATTCCGACGAGGTCTCCCGCCGGATAGCCGTACAGCTCGCAGGCTCGAGGATTCGCCTTGAGGATGACCTGGCTCTCCGGATCGACGATCATCACGCAGTCGTTCGCGTTCTCGAACAGGCTTCGATACTGGCGCTCGGAGTTCGCGAGCGCCTCCGCCGCTTTCTTGCGCTCGAGCGCCGTCGCGATGTGCTGCGAGACGAAGACGAGGATCTCCTGTTCGGCGTCGGTGTACCCGATCCGTTCGTCGTAGCTCTGGACCGCGAGGACCCCGAACGTCCGGTCGCCCGACCGGAGAGGAACTCCCAGCCAGTCGAACGTCGTCGTTCCGGCGGACGGGAGCGATCCGGACGCGTCGAGCTCGTCGATCTCCCGGCCGGAAAGGTGGAGCGGGCGTCCGGTTCGGAGCACCCTTCCGGTGAGCCCTTCGCCGAGCGCGCGGGGAGCCGGCGGCGGGTCGAACTCGTCGACGAAGTACGGAAAACGGATCTCGCGCGCGACCTCGTCGGCGAGCGCGATGAAGAAGTTCTTGGCGTACATGAGCTTCCCGACCACGCGGTGGAGCTCGGCGTAGATCGAATCCCCGCCTCCCGTCGAGCTCGTGATCTCCGCGATCCGGTACAGGGCCGACTGGAGCTCCACGGCCCGGTGCCGCTCCGTGACGTCGATCATCGATCCGATCATCCGCACCGGTTTGCCGGAGGCGTCCTGGATGACGTAGCCGCGGTCGAAGACGCGCGCGTAGGTCCCGTCGGCGCGCCGGAAGCGGTATTCGTCGGACCAGGACTGCCGCCCGCTCTCGATCAAGGCGTAGATCCCCGATTCGACGCGCTCGATGTCTTCGGGGTGGATGTGGGCGGTCCACGATTCGACGCCGGGGGGCGTCTCCTCGGGGCGATAGCCGAAGAGCGTGCGGTAGCCCTCGCTCCACCAGACCGTCTCCCGGACGAGGTCCCAGTCCCAGATGGCGTCGTTGGTCGCCTGCGAGACGATCCGGAAGCGCTCCTCGCTCCGCCGGAGCGCTTCCTCGGCGGCCTTCCGGTCCGTGATGTCGACGACCGATCCCTTCATCACCGTGATCCCGATCTCCGCCTCAGGCACGAGAGAGATGTTGGCGATGACCCAGACCTCCCCGCCGTCGCGCCGCTTGAGCCGCACCTCGCGGTTGGAGAGCGACGTGTGCGCGCGGAGCTCCTCGAGGAGCGCGTCGTGATCGGAGGCCGAGAAGTAGAGCTCCCGCCCGTTGACGGCGAGGACCTCTCCGGAGGAGGGGTAGCCGAGGATCCGGGCGAACGATTCGTTGCACTCGAGAAAGGCGCAATCGAGCGTGCACGTGTAGAGTCCGGCGAGGCTCGTTTCGAAGAAGAGCCGGCTCCGGGCCTCCGCCGTCTTCAACGCGGAGAGCGCTTCGCGGTGCTTCGGATCGGGATCGGGTGTTTCTCGCATGATCATTCGGGGCGGGGAGCCCGCTCCGCCCCGGGTGCTCCGAATGATAGTCGAATCCCCCGGACCGCCGGCGCTTCTTCATCCGCTCCTTTTTCGGCGTGCCGAGAGGGTCAGGTCCGCCGAAGCGCCCGGTCGAGACCGTAGCGGCCGCTTCCGCGGGTCGCCACGGAGAGGAACACGAAGCAGAAAGCGACCGCGAGCTCTCCCTTGTTGACGATCGGCCAGAAGGAATGCGGCGCGTGCTGCTTGAAGTAGGCGACCGCCATCTCGCCCGACGCGACGAAAGCCGCCCACCGCGTCCACAGGCCGGTCGCGATCAGCGGGCCGGCGACGATTTCGATCACCCCGGCGACGAAGAGGAGAGAATTTCGGGGGACGACGTGTCCGCCGAAGACGCCGAACAGCTTCTGCGCCCCGTGGCACGCGTAGAGAGCCGCGACGACGATGCGCATCGCGGCGTAGACGGCATCCGAGAGGCGGCCGGGAGCGTCGCTCATGAGCCAGGCCTCCTTTCTTTCTTTCCGGGGCGCTATCGGGAATTCGATCGAGCGCCTTCGAGCTTCCGGTCGGCGCTTCCGCCTGCAGGACCGGCACCGTCCCGCGAAACGAGGCGGAGCAGCGTCGGGGCGCCGTCGGCAGACTCGATCTCCAGCGCTTCGTCGGCTCCGTCGTCGTGCTCGAGCAGGAGGATTCGCGTGGGCCGCACGACGGCGTGCGAAACGTGGTCTTCGGGAGAGCGCCCGAGAGCGATCGTGATCCGTTCTCCGCCGACGTCCTTGAAATCCGCGGTGATCCCCATCAGGGGAAGATGCTCGCTTTCTTCCTGGGCGCCGAAATCACGACCGAAGACCTCCGTTCGGACATCGTCCCCTTCGTGCGATCGGCTGAACGCGTCCAGGAATCCGGGCCATTCCTGGCGCGGGATCTCGCGGGTCTTCGACATACCTCCACCTCCGAATCTCATCGGGGCGTGCAATGGGGCTGCCAGCCGTCGATGAGCAGCGTTTTAAGTTCTTAGGATCCCTCGGGTTGTAGGCGCGACAGGCAAGTGCAGATGGTAGTATCACCGATAAATGGCAGGAGTATTGCTACCGGATAGCTCCTCGAAAGGGGAGGGTCAGAATGAAAACCCATGATTCGTGTCCGGGTCGGCCCGGCCGGCGTGTCCGCGGGGAGTCCAGTTCATTCTTCCTCGCGGCGATCTTTCTGGGCGCGCTCGTCCTCGCCCGCTTCGAACGAGCGGCGACTCCTCCGTCGGGAACGCTGACGGACACCTCCGGAGCGATCTCGTACTCGGCGGGTCCGTTCTTCGCGGCCAACCCGACGCCGGTACCGGAAGTCGACGCCGGCCCGGAGTGCGACAACCCCGTCCAGCCCTGTGACGACTACGCCCTGACGATCTCTCTGCCGTCCGGCTACGCCGCGCTCCACCCGCACGCCGCCGCGAAAGTGACGATGAGCTGGGTGGACACCGGAACGGGAAAGTCGGACTACGACCTGTACATCTACAACGGGGCCGTGACGAACACCGACGGTTCCCAGTCGGCGAATTACCAGTCGGCGAGCAGCTCCGATCCCGAGATCGCGACGATCGGACCTCTCTTCGACGGCAGTCACACCTATACGGTCAAGATCGTGCCCTATACCCCGACGGGCGAGACGATCGACGTCAAGATCGAACTGCTGCCCGGGTCGGGCGGATCCTCGGGATCGTTCGGCGCGCCGGATCCTTCGGTCCCCGGCGTTCCTCGCTTCCAGAACTTCTATGCGCCCTCCGGATCGTCGGCCGAAAGCACGTCGGGTGAATTCAACATCGGGTTCAACCCGCACACGGGCCGGATCATGACGATGAACACCGGTCCGATCTGGCGCCTGACGCCGCCGGAAGTGGTCGATCCGGCCAGGCCGGAGTGTTGCGAGGCTCTCTGGGAGGACCGCACGAATCTTTCGACCATCACCGGTCTCGATCCGATTCTCTGGACCGATCAGAAGAGCGGGCGCACCTTCGCCTCGAACTCGACCGCGGGCGCCGACGCCGTTTACGGATATTCCGACAACGACGGCGATCTCTGGGTTCCGATCGGAGCCGGACCGCCCAGCGGGGGCGCCGACCACGAGACGATCGGGACCGGGCCTTTCCCGGCGTCCCTTTCGCTCCTCGCCACGCCTCTGAACCAGGGGCAGAACACGCTCTACTGCTCTCAGGACATCGTCGGACCGGCGATGTGCCAGCAGAGCACGGATCTTGGCACGACCTGGGGGCCGGGTGTTCCCGCGTACACGGGGGACGGGCCGGAAGGATGCGGCGGGCTTCACGGGCACGTGCACATCGCGCCGAACGGGACGGCCTGGCTGCCGGTCAACCAGTGCAATGGGCGACAGGGCGGGGTGACGAGCACCGACGGCGGCGCGACGTGGACCGAATTCGCGGTGACCGGGAGCGTCTCGCAGGCGGAAGGCGCCGATCCCTCGATCGCCGTCGACAGCGACAGCACCGCGTATTTCTGCTACGTCAACAACGAACCGGTCCCGGCGGGTGCGCCGCCGGAAGGGCACGTCCACGTGGCCGTCAGCCATGACGGAGGGCTCACCTGGACGAACGACTACGACATCGGCGCCTCGCACGGCATCCGGAACGCCGCCCACACGGAAGCCGTCGGCGGCAGCTCCGGGCGCGCGGCGTGCGGTTTCCTCGGGACGAACGTCGCCGGGGATTATCAGTCCCCCAGCTTTCCCGGCGACTGGTACGCGTTCATCGCGACGACGTATGACGGCGGCAAGACGTGGACGACGGTCAACGCCACGCCGAACGACCCGGTCCAGCACGCTTCCGGCGTCTGGCAGCAGGGAGGCAGCCACATCGACCGGAATCTGCTCGATTTCAACGAGATCACGGTCGACGACAAGGGACGCGTGCTCTACGGGTACAGCGACGGGTGCGTGACGGCCGGCTGCATCGCCGGAACCGCGCCCAACGACTTCACGGCCTTCATGCGCGTCGCCCGGCAGTCGGGCGGAAACGGACTGTACGCCGGCCTCGACCCCGTCGAGCCCGCCGCGCCGAAGCCGCCCTGTCTGTCCGGCACCCGCGACTCGGCGGCGGCCTATCTCTCCTGGAAGGCGCCCGACAACCGCGGCTCCGACATCGTGAACTACCAGATCTTCCGCGGCACCGCGACCGGGAACGAGGCGCTGATCGGTCAGACGGGCAATGCCAAGACCACGTACGTCGACGCGACGGCGGATCCTTCCGTCCCGGCCTACACCTACGTCGTCAAGGCGGTCAACGCGATCGGCATCGGCCCGGCGAGCGACGAGATCAGCCTCGCGGTGTCGCAGGCGCCTCCGGAGAACGTGTGTGAACCGCCGGGCCTGACGAAGCTCACCGACCCTTCGGGCGACACGACGGCGACGGTCGTCACCACGATCCCGACGCCGGCTCCGCCCGGATCCGATCTCCTCGCCCTCCACGTTTCGCAGCCGTACTCCGAGGACGGAATCGTCCGGCTCGTCTTCGCGCTCGACACGGACCCGGGAGAGTCGCCTCAGCCGGCAGGCTCCGCCTGGTACGTGGCCATGAAAGTGGCCGACCCCGCTCCGGCGACCACGTTCCACTACGTGGCGATCCACATGGCGTGGCCCGGCATCACGCCCGTGTTCGAATCCTACGTTCCCGGAGCGAACACCAGCGGCGGCGTCGACGGGCGTTTCGTGACTCCGGGCACCCAGAAGCCCCTCGAAGCCGAGAGCGCCTACGTTTCTCCCTTCGATCGGGTCATCCTCGTCGTCAAGGCGAGCGATCTGGGCCTGGCTCCCGGAGACACGATCGCCGGGTTCGTCGCCGGCGTCTCGCAGAGCTCGGATCCCGCCAACATCGGCGTCGGATTGACGGGCCTGTACGACCAGATGCCGGACAGCCTCGCGTTCACCGGCTCCTACACGGTCCAGAGCAACCAGCTCTGCAGCCCCGAGGGCCCGCCGGTCGCGATCCTCCAGGCGAACCCGAACGTCGGCTGCGCGCCGCTCACGGTCTCTCTCGACGGCTCCCAGTCGTACGATCCCGACGGCGATGCGATCGCCTCGTGGGAGTTCGACTTCGGCGATGGAACGGCGCCGGTCATGCAGCCTTCTCCGGTCGTCACCCACGCGTACGGAGCGGCCGGGACGTATCAGGCGAGTCTTCGCGTGGCGTGCTCGCGCCAGGGGACCAGCTCGAAGGCGGCGACGGCGACGATCACGGTCGCGCCGACACCGGCGGCTCCCGTGATCTCGGCGCCGGCCTCGGCCAAGCCGAATCAGACGGGGCTCACGGCGTCCGTCGCCAGCCACGCGGGCAGCCGCTACTCCTGGAGCGTCTCCAATGGATCGATCACGGCGGGTCAGGGCACCAGCAAGATCACTTTCTCGGTCGGATCGAAGGGTTCCGCCACCCTCTCGGTGACGGAGATCTCTTCGGCCGGGTGCGTCTCCCCGACGGGGACCGCAACGGTCGCGATCGGGAAGAGATAGCCTCCCCGGGGCGCTCGTCGCGCGGATGGGCCGCGCGGCGAGCGCCCCTTTTCCCGGGCTGGCGCGGCGATGCATCCCGTCGCGGGAGCTGGCTCGGGGTCGTGGGAGCGTCGATCTCCCGGGAAGGACAGGCGCCGGCGTCCGTCACGCCGCGAACCCGGCCGCGGCGACGATTCGGCGGAACTCCGGCTCTCCGTGGAGGGGGCGCAGGCGCGGATCGATCGCGATGTCGACCACGCGCTCGCTGCGGTCGCGTTTCGCGTCCTCGAGATGCGCGAGCGCGCGCTCTCGTTCCCCGATGCCGAGCAGCGCGACGGCGACCTCGTAGGCGATCGACGAGCCGGTCCGCGGCTCCAGCCGCTCGATCGCTTCGCGCGCCTCGGCGATCCGGCCGGATCGTCCGAGGGCGTGGATCCGGCCGGCCTCCGCTTCCGCGCTCTCCGGCGACAGCCGGACCGCCTCGCGGAACTCGGCGAGCGCCGCCGCGATCTCGCCGCGCTGCTCCAGGGCCATGCCGAGATAGAACCGGGCGTAGAAATACCCGGGGTCCATGTCGGCGGCGAAACGACACTGCGCGACCGCGGCGTCGAAATCTCCGGAATAGAGGAAGTGCCAGCCGAGGTGCGTGTTGATCCCGAGATCGAGCGGCTCGAGCTCGAGCGCGCGGCGGCTCTCCCCGAGCGACTCCTCGACCCGGCCCGCGGGGAGGAGGAAATGGGAGTAGGAGTGGTGTCCTTCGGCGTAAGCGGGATCCAGCTCGATCGCGCGCCGAAATTCCCGTTCCGCGCCGATTCCATCCCAGTCGAAATAGAGCAGAACGCGCCCGAGACTCGTGTGCGCGTCGGCGAGGCCTTCGTCCAGCTCGAGTGCTTTCGTCGCCGCCCTTCGCGCCCGATCCATGATCAACCTCGCGGGGAGAGGCAGGCCACCGCGCTCGAGGAAACAGTCCGCGAGGCCGGCGTACGCGCGCGCATACCCGGGATCGGCCGCGATCGCCTTCTCGAAGAGCTCGATCGCCTTCAACCGCTGTTCGGGGGTGCGCTTCCCCCAGAGGTGGCGCCCCTTCCAGTAGAGCTGGTAGGCGTGGACGTCGGCGGTTTCCTTCTTGCGGGGGAGGGGCGTCGACGCCGAAGTTCCGAGGCGCGCGCCGAGGGCGGCCGTGATCTTCCGGGCGATCTCGTCCTGGAACGCGAACACGTCCCGCACGTCGCCGTCGAAGTTTTCCGACCAGAGATGGTATCCGTCGGCCACGCTCGTGAGCTGCGCCGTGACGCGAAGATGATCGCCGGAGCGGCGGAGGCTTCCTTCGAGGATCACCGTGGCTCCGAGCTCGCGGCCGATCGCCCGGACATCCTGAAAACGCCCCTTCAGGGCGAAGACCGAGGTTCGCGAGGCGATCCGGAGTCCCGGAACGCGCGAGAGCCCGCCGATCAGCTCCTCCGTCATCCCGTCGCACAGGTACTCGTTCTCGGCGTCCGGGCTGCGGTTGGCGAAGGGGAGGACCGCGACCGAGGGGGCCTGCCCCGCGCTCTTCGTCGACGGCGCGCCGCCGGAGGTGCGGAACCCTCCGGTCTCGTCGTCCGGCTCCTCGACGAGGCGCAGCGCGAAAGCCAGGTCGCTCATCGACTGGAAGCGGCGCGTCGGATCCTTCTCGAGGCATCGCGCGACGATCCGCCGGAAACCGCCGGGCCCGGCGGCCGGGAAGCGTTCCATCGGGTCGAAATGCAGGACGCGGGACATCGTGTCGGCCGGGCTCGGCCCGAGGAACGCGCGCTCTCCCGTCGCGAGCTCGTAGATAACGCATCCGAGCGCGAACACGTCGGCGCGCCCGTCGCACGGGAGACCCCGCAGCTGCTCGGGGGCCATGTACCCCACGGTTCCGAGAACCGTCCCAGGCTCCGTCGCGCCCGGAGCGGTCTCGGCCCCGGTCATTCCGTCCGAGGGCCCGTACTCCGACCGGGCGATGCCGAAGTCGAGCACCTTCACGCGGCCGTCCGGCCCGACGACGACGTTTTCCGGCTTCACGTCGCGGTGGACGATCCCGCCGGCGTGCGCGGCCGCCAGGCCGTCGGCGACCGAAGCGCCGATCGCGGCCGCCCGTTTCCACCCGACACCCCCCGGCGAAATCGTTTCCCGGAGAGACGCGCCCGCGAGGAGCTCGGTGACGAGGAAGAGGCGGCCCTGGGCCTCCCCGACGTCGTGGATCGCGAGGACGTTGGGATGATCGATCGCCGCGATCGCGCGCGCCTCGCGCTCGAAACGGCTCCTCAGGTCGGGGCTCGACCCGGCGCGTTCCGCGAGGAGCTTGACCGCGACGTCGCGTCCGAGGCGTCGGTCACGCGCCCGGTAGACCTCTCCCATTCCTCCCTCGCCGAGGAGCGACTGGATCTCGTAGGGGCCGAGGAGCGTGCCGGTCGGCAGTGACATCGGGTGGACGGGAATTATGCCTCACGAAGCCCCGGTCCGCCGCTCCGCCGCCGCCTCTGATCCATTCTCGTCATGCGTTCGACGTCCGTGCGGCCGGACACTCGGGCCATGGACGTGATGACGGCGATTTTCGAAAGGCGGGCGATCCGCGCGTTCACCGCCGATCCGGTTACCCGCTCGAGGATCGAGTCGCTGATCGAAGCTTCGGTCCAGGCGCCGAGCGCGCGCGATCTCGAACCGTGGGCGTTCGTGGTGTTCGAGGGAAGAGACCGCCTGAAGCGGATGGCGGAGGAAGTCCGCGAATTCCTGCTCGCGAGTCCCGCCGCGCAGGCCAGCCCGGAGCTGCGCGCGAGATTCTCCGATCCCGGCTTCGACGTCTTCTACGGCGCACCCGTTCTCGTCGTCATCTGCGCGACCTCCGGGGAGTCGCAGGCGGCCGAGGACTGCTGCCTCGCCGCGCAGAATTTCATGCTCGCCGCCCGCGCCGCCGGACTCGGCACGTGTCCGATCGGTCTCGCCCGTCCCTGGCTCTCGCAACCGTCGACGAAGGAGAAGCTCGGAATCCCCGCCGGCCAGGTTCCGGTCTTTCCGCTCGTTCTCGGCCGGCCCGACGAGCAGCCGGGGCGCCGCCCTCGCCGTCCGGCGGCCATCGTCTGGCGCTAGCCGTCGCCGGTCCCTTGCGGTATCGCCGCGTCGACGGCCGGGCGGCTCGTCGGACGGCAACTCGACCGCGGGACCGCAACCCCTCCTCAAGAGCTTTCCCTTCCGCGGCTTGGCCGAAAACGTTCCGCGCGGCGAAGGGTCCGGATCCGCGGTCTCGTCAAAACCCGTCCGGGCGGGGAACGAAACTTGCATTCAGCGCGGTCCGGTCAGGAGGGGAAAGTCATGCCTCCCAGCCCATCGAAAACGGTACTGATCGTCGAGGACGATCCCGACTCCCGGGAGATGTTCGTCGAGCTCCTGCGAGGCGGCGGGTATTCCGTCGTCGCCGCGCGCAACGGGAAGGACGCGATGGCGTACGTCACCGTGAATCCGCCCCCCGACGCGATCCTCCTCGACATGTTCATGCCCGAGATGGACGGGTGGCAGTTTCGCCGCGCGCAGGACGCGGATCCCCGCCTCGCGTCGATCCCGGTCATCGTCGTCTCGGCCGTCGGCGCGGCGAAGAACAGCGCGGTCCAGTCGGGAGCCGCGGGGTTTCTCCAGAAGCCGGTCGCCGCGGAGGATCTGCTGAGCACGCTCGAGAACCTGTGGCCGCGGGGGGGCGAAGCGCCGGCTCCGAAGCCGGAAAAGGAAGACGCCGGCGCGGCGGAAACGTCGTCCGGTTCCGCCGGCCCGCTCGCGCCCGATCGTCCCGCGCGCCCCGTCTGACGCGGGACGGAGAGCCGCGAGCCCGAATCGAGCCCGCGGCCCCGCCGTTCACGACTTCTGCTGTTTCTCCCACCGCTCCCGCGACGGCGCGTCGATCGGCGGGAGCGATTTCTTCGCGAGGTCCCGGTTGAGCTCCGGGAGAGTGCCGGTGAGCTTCTCGTAGTCGCGCCGCGCGGCGTCGAGCCGGCCGCCGAGCACCGGGATCTGGGCGAGCTGGCCCGCCGAGGGTTTTCCACCGAATCCGTTGATCGCGCCGAAGAGGTCGGTGATCCATTCCCGCAGCTGCCGGTCGGCGTCGGCCGGCATCCCCTCGAGAGGCGGGTGCGAGGTCGCGAGCGTCTTCGAGAGGGCGTCGAGGCGGCGGGAGAGGTCTTCGGCGCGGCGCCCGAGCGCCGTCCGGCCGAGCTTTCCGGCGCGCTCGGACGCCTGGTCGCGAACGGCGGCGACCGAATCCGCGAGGAACGCCAGGTCCTCCTGCATCGCGTAGAGCCGCATCAGCGCATCCTGCCGCGCGGCGATGTCGCCGGCGGTGTGGGGGAGGAGCGGATCGGCGGCGAGCACGAGCTTTCCGGAATACGTCTTGTCGCCGTCGATGACCTTCACCGTGTACGTTCCGACCGGAGCGGTGGGGCCGAACAGCGCGCCGACCGCCAGTCCCGTTCCCGACGCCGTCTTCGGCGGCTTGAGGCGGGGGTTCCACATGACGCGGTTGATGCCCTTCCGGTTGCTGCCGGGAAGCGTGGCGATCGTCTTGCCGGACGCGTCGGCGATTTCGATCCGCGAATCTCCCATCAGGCGGCGCTTCCCGCGCCAGAAATAGATCGCGGCCGCGTCGGGCGGATTCTCGCCGACGTAATCACCGTCGCCCTTGAACGACTGCTCCTGTTCCGGAATGCGGAGCCACGTCGGCCGGGCCTCGAGCACGGCGACGTCGGCGGCCAGCACCTCGGGCGTGAGCTGCCGGAGCGGCGACACGTCGTCCACGATCCAGAAGCCCCGGCCGTGCGTCGCGAGGACGAGATCGGAGTCGCGCGGATGGATCGCGATGTCGCGAACCGGAACGCGGGGAAGCCCTCCCGTGAACTCCGCCCACTCCCGGCCGCCGTCGATCGAGAGGAAGAGACCCTGTTCGGTGCCCAGGTAGAGGAGCGACGCCGACTTCGGGTCCTCCCGGAGAACGTGCGCGTAGCCGGCGACGTCGGCCGTCGCGAGCGGCTCCCACGTCGCTCCGAAATCGCGGCTGCGATAGGCGTAGGTCTTGAAATCGCCGCGGGCGTGGCCGTCGAACGTCGCATAGACGGTCGCCTTGTCGAACCGGCTCGGCTCGATTCCCGACACCCACGTTCCCTTCGGGAGTCCCGGCACGTTTCCGACGACGTTCTGCCAGTGGCCGCCGCCGTCGCGGGTGACCTGGAGGTTTCCGTCGTCGGTCCCGGCCCAGATCAGGTTGCGGTCGAGCGGCGACGCGCCGATCGCATAGATGGTGCAGTGATTCTCCGCCGAGCTGTCGTCCGGCGTGATCCCGCCCGACTCGACCTGCCGTTGCAGCTTCGGATCGTTGGTCGTCAGGTCGCCGGAGATCCGCTTCCACGACTCTCCCTGGTCGGTCGAGGCGAAGAGGTACTGGGCGCCGGCCAGCAGCAGATGTGGGTCGGCGGGGGAGACGACCAGTGGCGACTCCCAGTTGAAACGGAGCGTCGCCTCTCCCGGCGCGGGATACGGGCGGATCTGCTTCGTTTCGCGGGTCCGCTGGAAATACTTGTAGATCTCGCCTCCCTGGTATTCCCAGTAGAGGACGTCGGGATCGGCCGGATCCGGGAACGTGTACATCCCGTCCCCGAATCCGTAGTTCTTCCACGCGTCGTTTCCGATTCCTCCCGCTCCGCCCGACGGGCCGTACCAGCAGCCGTTGTCCTGGAACCCGCCATAGACGCGGAACGGCCGCGCGTCGTCGAGGGCCACGCGGTAGGGCTGCGACACGGGGAGCGTCCGCTGGAAGAGCCACCGGCCGCCCCGGTCCCAGGAGACGTAGACGCCCCCGTCGGTGCCGAGCATCAGGTGATCCGAGTTCGCCGGATCGATCCAGAGCGCATGCGTGTCGGAGTGGTAGCTCCCGAAATCGAAGCCCGCCCCTCCCGAGAACGTCTTGCCGCCGTCTTCCGAGACCGTGAGCACGAAGCCGGGCTTGTAGACCCGGTCGGGATTCCGCGGATCGACGGAAAGGTGCGAGAAGTAGAAGGGACGGACGCCGACGTTGAAGGAGGTGTTCACCCGTTTCCAGGAATCTCCCGCGTCGTCCGACCGGTAGAGGGCCGTGTGCGCCGATTCGACCGTCGCATAGACGGTTTCGGGACGCGACGGCGCGACCCCGATCGCGATTCTTCCCAGGTCGCCGGAGGGAAGTCCCGCCGTGAGCCGCGTCCAGTGCGCGCCGCCGTCGAGCGAGCGCCAGAGGCCGGAGCCCGGGCCGCCGGAGCGGAAGAAATCGGGGCTGCGCCGGAAGTCCCACATCGCGGCGTAGATCCGTTTCGGGTTCTTCGGGTCGATCGCGATGTCCGAGCAGCCGGTCGACGCATTGACGAAGAGGAGCTTCTGCCAGGTCTTTCCGCCGTCGGCCGTCCGGTACACGCCGCGCTCGGCGCTGTCGCTCCAGAGACGGCCGAGGACCGCCGCGAAGACGACGTTCGAATCGGCCGGATCGATGGCGATCCGCGCGATTCGTTCGGAGTCGCCGAGCCCCATGAGTTTCCAGTCGTCGCCGCCGTCGTCGGTCCGGTAGATCCCGCTCCCGACCGACACGCTGTTCCTCGTGTCGCCTTCGCCGGTCCCGACCCACACCGTGTCGGGATGCGCCTGGTCGACGGCGAGCGCGCCGATCGACTGCGAATACTTGTCGAACACCGGCTTGTAGCTGACGCCGCCGTCGATCGATTTCCAGACCCCGCCGCCCGCGGCGCCGATCCAGATCACTTTCGGGTTCTTCGCGGAAGCGTCGATCGCTTCGATGCGCCCTCCGAACGCGGCCGGACCGATCGACCGGGCCCGAAACCCCGAGAGCGCCGCGGAATCGACCTTTGCCGCGGAAACCGGGAGCGCGGCGAGCAGCGCCGCCGCGGCGAACCCCCATCGTCGCATGGTCACTTCTTCTCCTGGGCGGCGGCGGGTTTCGCCGCGGGAGCCGGCATCGCGAACGCCTGATCATCGATCGCGACGTTCGGCTTCACGTCCTCGATCGTGAACTGGCCGATCGACTTCCCCTGCACCTTGTTCTCGATCGCGAACGGGAAGAGGACGCCGTTGACCGGCTTGAAGTTCGTCATGTAGCTGTCGATCTCGATCTCGGAGCCCTGCTGCTTGCGCTTGCTCGTCTCCTTCACCGTGAGCCCGCTCTCGGCGTCGACGTACAGGTACGAGACGTCGCCGTTCTTGAGAGTGACCTTGAGCTTGTCGGCCGGCGCGCCTTCGACGTCCTCGCGGTCGACGTATTCGACGGCGTTCCCCTTGGCCTTGTAGTCGATGATCGGGCCGTCCATGTCGGCCTGCTCGATCACGTCCTTCGCGTCGTCGGCCGACATGGCCTGCGGATCGGGGGAGCCGAGGAACGGCATGATCGCCCATGCGGTCTTGCCATCGTAGGCCTGGACCATGGTCTTGCCCTGGATCGTCATCTCGAGGCGCAGCTTGTCGGGCCGCTTCCATTCGAGCCGGCCCGGGAACTCGAGGCCCTGCTGGTTCGCCTTGACCTTCATGTCGACGCTCTGGATCGCCTTGATCTTCTCCATCCCGCCTCGTGCGGCGACGTGGCGGGCGATCACGTCATCCGCGGTCTCGGCGGCGGCGGATGCCGCGACGAGCAACGCGGCGGCGGAAAGCATTCGGGCGACGGACGATTTCATGGGAGCTCCTCCTTCGGACGCGGGCGTGTTCCCGGCCCGGAGGATCATACGAAGAGCGCGGAAAAACGTTCTTCCGTAAAGGCAGGGGCCGTGGCCGGCTCGGAGAGGACCGCTCGAACCCGAGACGGACAAAGGATTTCCCGGCCGGGAGCACGCGGGGAGAGGCCGCCCCGGCCGCCAGTACGCTTCTTGCTCTTCCCGGATGGGTGGACCGTTTCGGGAATCGCCTCGGGCGCGCGGGATGGGCCGTTCTCGCGATCTCCGCCGCGGCGGGATGCGGATTCTTCGTGCGCGAGGGCAAGCGGGGATTCTTCGCGATCGAAAGCGATCTCCGCCGCGGCGACGTGCGGATCGTCCTCGACCGCGCCTTCGTCGAACAATACAAGAATCGAGCGACGATCGAGACCCGCTTCACCGTCGACCGCGCGGGGAAGCAGGCTCACCCGGGATATCTCGACGGCGACCTTCACGTGGCCGGTCGTGCCGCCGAGATCGGGCTTCCCGTCGTCGCCGAGGTGCAGAACGCGGCTTCCCGGCCCCGCGCGGTCGAGCTGGTCCACCGGGTCGCCGGAAGCGGCGCGCCGATCCGCCTCGCGGGCGTCTGGAGACTGTGGAGCGAACATTTCGGCCGGGACGAGCAGGCGCAGGGGGAGAGCCTCGCCCCGATCGAACGCACGAACCCTCCCCACGTTTTCGAGATCCACCCCGTCACCCGGCTCGACGACCTGGATCTCGCCGACACGTTCCGGCCCGTCCGGGGATTCCGCCCCGAACCCGGCGACGTCATCTTCGACAGCCTGAAGCAGGCGCGGCTCCGGATCGTTCCGTCGGAGACGTCGATCACGCTCTACACGCGGCGCGAGGAATTGAACGACGCGGATTTCACCGTCGAGATCGGATCCGAGCCCCCGCAGGTCGTCGCCGACGGCCGGTTCGTCACGGGCGCCCTGCTCTCGCCGCGCGGCGACCGACTGGCCGATCGGATCCGGATGGTGTTCGTGCGCGACACGGAGCCCGAGAGGATCGTCCGCGGCGTTCGGCCGGGAGACCGTCTGCACGTTTTCGGGATCCCGCGAATCGATCTCTCCGCGGTGGCCTTCCGCGTCGAGCGCGGCGCCGCGGACCCGCGAGACCTCGACGGAAAACTGCCCTACGAGATCGTCGTCGTCGGAGTGTTTCCGGAACGGGCGCGCCGGAAGAGAGGGTGAGGGCGGGGCCTCAGCCCATCATCTTCAAGGCCGCCTCGTATCCTTTCTCTTCGCGGACCTTTCGAACCTGAGCCTGCCGGGTTTTCGAGAGGCCCTTGAACTTCGCCATGTAGCGCCCCTGCAGTCGGCGCTGCGCGCGGACGGCGGGAGAAAGCGTCGGTTTCTTTCGCGCTTTCTTCGCCGGCGCGGCGGGGGCGGCGGGCCGGCCGGCCGCTCGCCGCGGCGCGCGGCGTCGTGCGCGGGCCGCGCTCTTGCGTCCTCCGGGAGTCGTCTTTTCGGAGCCGCCGAAGATCGAGCCGAGATTTTCGAAGTGTGACTGAAGTTCAGAAAGTCCCGCCTTGAGCTCGTCGATGATCGAGTGAACGTTCTTTGCCAAGTCGAACTCCTTTGTTGTGAGGGAATGATACCCCGGAATGACCGATCGTTAACAAGTCCGCTGATCGAAAAAATCGGGAGAATGACAGTCGATCCGGGCCGCCGCGCCGGCGAAACGCCGCAGGCGTACGTTCGAATCAGCTTCCCGTCGCTCTTTCCTTTTCCGTGCAGAGCTCGCGGACGAGTTCCAGTAGATCGTCGACCCGGAACGGTTTCTTGACGGGGATCGCGCCCCTGGTTTCGGCCGATGCGAGGCCGTGCGGATCGCCCGAGATGAAGATCACCGGAGCGAGCCCGAGAATCGGATGGCGTTCGCGGTTTTCGAGAAACTGAAGTCCGTCCATGTTGGGCATGCGATGGTCGAGGAGAATCGCGCACGGGTTCTCGCAGGACTGGAGGAGGTCGATCGCTTCTCGCCCGTCGCGGGCGACCCGCGTCGAAAATCCTTCCTGCCTCAGGATTTCGTCGAGTGCCTCGCGCGTGTCGTCGTTGTCGTCGACGATCACGACCAGCGAAGTGAGTGCCATGGCCACCTCCGTAATGTTAAACGGCCGTCGATCTTCGCGGCGTACTTGTCTCTGAGGCAACCCTCGTGCCAATCGGAGGGCCTATGGAATCGGGGCTGCTGCTTTCGGTAGTGGCGCGCCCGCGCGCGTCACGAAAACCGATCAATCGATAGCCTCTTTCGCGGAGACCCGGATCCAGAAGGGATGCTAGGCTTGAAAGACACATCGAAAGGAGCCACAGAATGGCCAAGAACGTTCAGTCGATCATCGATGATCTCGAGTCGGGATTAGCTGCGCTTCGTTTGCACTTCGAGAGTCTTTCATCGGTCTTCGGTGGTGAGAAGGCTACGCCCGGCGGAAGGAAGGCTTCGGCGTCTCGGCGGAGAAAGACTCGGAAGACGCCGGTGAATACGAGCCGAAATGATCCGTACAAGAACTTCAAGTTCCGAGCGAAGAAGACCCGGAAGAAGATGACCATGTCTCCCGCTCTCAGGAAACAGCGACAGCTTCAGGGTCGGTACATGGGTCTCGTCAGAAGATTGCCGAAGGCGAAACAGGCTCAGGTGAAGAAGGTCAGAGAGACGAAGGGATACGAGGCGGCTCTGAAGCTGATGGAGTAGCTTCAACGTTCGAGGGAAGGTTGTGGCCGATTCCAAGGGATCTCGCAACCAAAATTCAGCAAGAAGCTGACCGCGGCTCACGCGAGGATCATCAGTGGGTATCTCAGCTCCTCATAGAGGGACTAAATCGCGGCTCGCGTTCTCCTGAACCAGGGACTGCTCCTCCACCCTCAGTAAAGGCGGTCGTCTCCGCTCGACCTTCAGGGCTGGACTGGGCTGCGTAGGGAACGGTTCAGCCCCGAAACGGCCCCGAAGAGGAAGAGATGGCCTAGCGGCCAACGAGCCTCGCTCCCCGAGACCCCCGAAGCGGTCGGGCCGCGAAAGCGAGTTGATGGTGGAGCTGAACGGGATCCAACCGCCGACCTCCTGAATGCCATGAAGGAGCCTGGACTTAGGACATCCCCGGATACCTCCGGATACCAGGAAATTCAATGGTCGGGAGTCGTCCGGGGTCGCCCGCGGTCGTCTTGAGGACCCATTTTGAACTCCTTCTTGAACTCGCTTTCTCGTCCATCATGGCAGTCTGCCCGAGCCCGTGCTAGGGTGGACGGATTCCCGTCGCAACGGCGCCCGGTATTCGGAAGGAAACACCGACCTTCCGAGGAGTTGGAGTTATGACAAGCCAAGCCTCGTCCAGCAATTTGGCATCAAAGCCGTTGCCCACGGTTCGCCCCGTGCAATCCGCCTCTGGAAAGCGGCTGGCCGCGACGCTCGCTCTTCTGATGGTGGCGTCGTTCGCGGCAGCGTTGCCCAACCTGACTCCCTACCAACCGTTGGGATGGACGGCCAAGATCGTCGTGTCAAACGAAACAGGGACTACCTATGACCGTGCGGTCGACGTCAATCCCTTGACCACAACCGACTCCCTGTATGTGAACTTTGCGGTGATCGACCAGGGAACGACCGGGACCGCGACCAGCTTTCAGAACTCCCTTTTCGTTGACGGGGTTCTCAACTCTACATGGGATGATCCTTCTCTGGAGGCGTATCCGGCAACGCCGTATTGGAGCCATGGTCTTGATTGGCCGATCGGCTCACTCTCTGCGGGAACCCATACGATTACTCTCGTGGTCGATTCGACAAACGCGGTCGTGGAAAGCGACGAGTCCGATAACACCTACACAAAGACCTTCACTGTTACCGAGGAGACCCGGAGCGGCGAAAAGATAGTACCGTTGTCTCCCGGCGCCGTGACAATAGTCGATAGGGGCGAAGGCGGTCCGTCGTCCTTGCTTACCGGTGCGAAGATATTTAACGGCGTCTTCCCATCGCCGACCACGGTTGCCTACCCGACGAAAGATGGAGCAGTGTTCTCGTCGCCGTCTGCCTACCCGGGTTTCGTAGTCGTTTTGGTGAGTGACTCTGTACCTTCGGATGCCGTTGCGCCGGCCTTTCTCGATCTTGGTGGAACCATCGTTGGCATGATTCCTCTCGCGGGAAGCTATCTGGTGACGGTAAGACCCGGCTCGGAAGCATCTTTCATTTCTCGGGTGTACGGGAAGCCGTGGGTGGTGCAGGCCACACCGGCGGGTCCGGCACTACGAGGAGGCGTGGCTCTCGACTGGAACGATCCCACGGACCTCACCGACGTCTGCGGGCGTTTACACGCGTCATTCGTCGTCGACATCATGAACAGGCGGCGTGCCTCCAGCTCCCTGGTAGACGTTTCGGCCGAAAGCAGCGATGTAATCCCCCTGATGGCGGCATTGGTACGACAGATCGAAGCACCGCGGCCAGCCGGTGACGTACTCGTCATCAATCTTTCTCTGGAATCGCCGGCGAACAACTTTCCTCACTTGTCGTCGGATGAGATAGCGGATCAGGAAGGGGCGTTTCTCCGCCTATTCCTGGATGTGATGGAAGCCGTATTCCGCGTTGACCCGGACCTTGCAGATAGTACGCTCATCACACTGATCGCGGGCAACGGTGGCGTGGCTCTCGACAAGCCATTCCAGGACCTCAAGATGAGGTATCCGAATGCACTCGCACGCGTCGCTATCGTTGGAGGAGTGGACGCCGCGGGCAACATCGATCAACGATCCAATTACTTGGAGGGGCCCTCGGCTCCGCAGGACATGATCTACGCGCGGTCCAAGGGAGTATTGGTCCAGCCCAATGTGCAATGCAGCGGGACATCCTTCGCCGGACCCGAGATTGCCAGCGTGCTGGATTACTTGTGGTCCCAGCACCCCGAGAAGACATCGGCGGAGATTTTGGGCGCCTTTCGGAAGGCCCTGAATGGGGGTGCGGTCGTACCGCAAGACGGGTCGGGTATTACGACCGAGGCATTCGTGTGTATGGTGCTGGGTGCTCTTGACGGAGGGAAGCCGACCGTTACGTCCTTCAAAGCAAGCCCCGCTACAATCGATGTCGGGGAACACTCGACCTTAAGTTGGGCCACTGCGAATACCACGTCAGTTTCGATCACCAGCGTGGGCTCCGTCCAGCCCGTCTGTAAGGGGAGTGTGGAAGTGTCGCCGACGACGACCACGACCTATACCCTGACCGGAACAGGACCGGGGCCGAACGTGACGTCCACCGCAAAGGTAACGGTAAATGCCGTATCCCCGACGTGTACATATTCGTATTCAGCGTGGTCATCTTGTCAGTCCGACGGCGTTCAAACCCGGACCGTGATCGCGAGCAGTCCCGCGGGATGTACGGGAACTCCCGTGTTGACCCAATCCTGCACGCCGCCGCCACCGCAGACGTACTACTGCATAAACGAGTGGAAGTGGATCCACCCGGGCGACTACTGGGACACGAGCACGTGGTACGGCAGTACCAGCCCCGGGCAATACCCAAACGGCAATGCTGCGTGCAACGTCTATCCGTACGTGGGCTGCGTTACGACGTATACTTACCAGTGTGGCACGGGCATTGGGTTACCCAATGCGTGCGGCCCGATATGTCCTCGGTGATCCCACCGAGCCGGTCTCCTGAGTGACCGGAGCGATTGGTGGAGCTGAACGGGATCGAACCGCCGACCTGGGGAACCCAGGACGTCAACAAGGATCACATCAAAGACCTTACCGTGTCGTGTTCGAGGCAGAATCTCTCCATCACGGGCTTGCCCGGCACAACCGGTACGATCTATCTGCAAGGGCGCCTCATTGATGAAACTACGTTCGCCGGGCGGACATCAGTTACCTTGAAATAGGACCCGGTGTCGGAGTCAAGGATCCCTGCGCAGATGCCCTTGCCTGATGGGAGCACAAGCTGTTTCGCCTGATTCGAAGCGTCTCGTTTGAGCTCCTTCCCGCTTGCGCGGTGCTGGAAGACGATGTCCTCCTCTTGAACGCTAGGTGATCACCCGCGAAGGTGTCAGGTTAATATACTCTTTCGATGAGCGTTCGAATCGTCTACTGCGACACCTGAGCGACCACCGCGGCGAACTCGGCGAGTTTCGCTAAGCTTATCCGAGAGCGTCTCGGAGTGCCGGTCGAACTCACGAAGGGTCATCACGGGCAGTTCGAGATCCAGGTGAACAGCCGAACAGTTATCTCTCGCAAGGGTGGGCTCATCGCAAAGCTCACGAACAGGCCTTGGCCGACCGGTGACGAGGTCGTTGACGCAGTGCGAGCGGCTCTGAAGGAACCGGCGCAAGTGTGAGTTTTCGGAAAAGGCGGTCGTTGGAGGAAGGATGGCGGAGAACAAAACGAAGGCTACGAAAGCGAGCGTGGCGGCCTACCTCGACGCGATTCCGGAGGAGGGCCGGCGCAAAGACTGCAAAGCGCTCACCCGATTGATGGCCCGGGCAACCGGGCAGCAGCCGAAGACGATCCGAAGTCTCGTGCTCCAGTTCCGTGAGCAAGAAGACGAGGCCTAGAAGAAACCCGCCGACCGCTCTGCCGATCCCTCCGGCCTCGCATCGATCGCGTCCTTAAGCCCCACTCTCGCCGTTAAAGAGGGCCCTTCGCGCATCGCCTCACCGTCCACCAGAGCGGAAAGCGACCACGTCTTGTTCGGTATCGGGACGGGCAACTTTTCCGAGCTCGGCCCCGAAACGGCCCCGAATTCGGTTTTCGTCGTGATGGCGAAAAACCAAACGCCTGAATCGAATGGTGCACCCGGGCAGGCTCGAACCGCCAACCTTCAGCTCCGGAGGCGAACGGGACTGAGGTCTAAGCCCCGCTCAACCCGGCTCAGCGCAGAGAAGGCTGTCGTTTCTGATGCCGGCTTCTGGGATGGACTGGCGTCGGTAGCGAAGGGTTCGGCCCCGAAACAGCCCCGATAGCCCGATAGATAGAAGCACCTCGCGCCGGCGCCGTCCTTGATTGAATGCGGGCGTATTATCTTCTGGAAAAGTCATGGCTCTTTCGCCAGGCACTCGCCTCGGCCCGTACGAAATCCTTGCGCCCCTTGGCGCCGGCGGAAGGATTCTGGCGCGGCTCGGACCGAGCGCGGGTTGACCCTCTCCATGTCCCTCGAACATCGCTCCGACGTCTGGCTCATGACATCCGAAGAGGAACCGAAGCGGTAGCAGCGGTGATCATCGACCGTTTTCGCCTCGAAGAAAGAGAATCCTCGCA
>DASTIQ010000103.1 GCA_035717485.1 Thermoanaerobaculia bacterium
GGATGCCGCGCTCCGGGGCGCCAAGGGCGTCGAAGGGAGTCTCACCGTCGGCATCCTTCCGGGCCGCAACCCGGACGGGGCATCACCCTTTGCCGACGTCGTGATCGCGACGGGCATGGGCGAGGCGCGAAATGCGATCAACGTTCTCTCGAGCGACGTCGTCGTGGCGTGTGGCGAGGGGGGCGCCGGCACCGCCTCGGAAGCCGCGCTCGCGCTGAAAGCCGGGAAGCCCCTCGTCCTGCTCGCCCCGTCGTCCGAGGCGGCGGCCTTCTTCTCGAAGATCGGCGGCGCACCCGCAGCGGAATCCGCGAGGGAGGCCCTGGGCCTGGCCGAGAAGGCCAGGCGGCGTCCGACGACGCGGAACGAGGCATGACGGTCTTCACCCGCGCGATCCTGCGCACGCCGTCCTCCAATTTCGCCGACGGTCTGACGACCGCCGAGCTCGGCGCACCCGACGTCGAGACCGCCCTCACCCAGCACCGCGAATACGCGCGGGCGCTCGAGCGCTGCGGACTCGCCCTGACGATCCTTCCGCCGGATCCGCGCTTCCCCGATTCCTGCTTCGTCGAGGACACGGCCGTCCTCTGCGGCTCGACCGCGATCGTCACCCGCCCGGGAGCGGCGAGTCGGACGGGGGAGGTGGAGGAGATGCGCGGCCGCCTCGCGGAGCTCTTCCCGTCCGTGCGCGCGATCGAGCCCCCCGGAACGCTCGACGGCGGCGACGTCTGCGAAGCGGACAGCCGATTCTTCATCGGCGTCTCCGAGCGGACGAACGAGGCCGGCGCCCGCCAGCTCGCGAACTTCCTCGACGCGGAAGGAAAATCGGCGACGCTCGTCGACATCCGGGACACGCCCGGGATCCTCCATCTGAAGAGCGGCGTCACGTCGATCGGCGACGGCCGGCTCGTCGCGATCGGGGCGCTCGCGGAAAACGCGGCGTTTTCCGACTTCCAGGTGCTGACCGTCGCTTCCGGCGAGGAATACGCGGCCAACTGCGTTCGCGTCAACGACCACGTTCTCGTCGCGGCGGGATTTCCGCGCCTCGAATCGTCGCTCGAGAGTCTCGGCTATCCCGTCACGACCGTCCCGATGTCCGAGTTCCGCAAGATGGACGGCGGCCTCTCCTGTCTGTCGCTGCGGTTCTGACGAGCCGCTGCCCGCCGGTCTCGAGTCGAGGCTCTTCGCCTGGATTTCCCCCCGATTTCGAGTCGCAACTCTTGGACTCGCAAACTCGCGACTGGCCGCACCGCGGCCTTCCGATTCAATTGCATCAGCCCGCCATGCGACCGGGCCGATACCATCGCGGCATGGCAAACGGACTGCCGGACGTTCTCCGCCTCGGCGTGGCGGAGATGGACACCGAGCACCTCCTGCAGGTGCAGATCCTGTCCGTCATGCTCGAGGCCTTCGCCGACGACGACTGGCCGCGCGCGAGCGACCTGATCCGGCAGCTGCAGGACGTCACGGAAGCGCACTTCGTCGCCGAGCAGCTCCTCATGCGCCTCCACGCCTACCCGGGATACGCGGTCCACGAGCGCGAGCACGACCAGCTCATCGACGAGCTCCGGAGCCTCGAGGAGTCGATCGTTTCCGGCGACACGGGGCTCCCCGCGGCGGCTCGCTCGTTCGAGCTCTGGCTCCTCCACCACATCCACACCGCGGACAAAGCCTTCGCCCTCTTCCTCTTGGATCGCCCTTCCGGTTCCGGCACCCCGGTCTCATAAAGCCCGCGCAGGGGGCCCGCTGCCCGATATTGCCTCAGGCGTAAAAAAGGCGTATATGGTCCTTTGCGAATGGCGAGCGATGAGTTCGCGAGCCACGAGTGCGATGTCGACGATCCGACAACGGAGGGACCGATCGCGCGAGAATTCACCCTGCGGGATCAGCTTCGGCGGGCGTCCATCTCGGTCGTCTCCAATATCGCCGAGGGGTCTGAGCGCGGGGCGACCGCGAATTGAGACGTTTTCTGTCGATCGCGAAGGGATCCGCGGGCGAGATCAGAGCCCAGCTGTACGTCGCCCTGGACGCAGGACTGATCGCCCAGACGGATTTTGAACGACTCTCTTCGCTCACTTCGGAAACGAGCCGACTGATCGGCGGATTCATGAAGTATCTGGATCGGCGCGGTGAATGACCGACCCCATCTGCCGTGTCCGGAGTCCGGGCTCATTCGAGTCGCAGATTCCCGGCTGGCCGGCCTCGACCCTGATGCGGCGTCCGGACCTTCGACTTTCGACTCGCGACTCGCAGACTCGCGACGGAAGCTCAGGCTTCTCGACGCCGTCCGTTTCCGGGTTCGCGCCCGGCACTACTCGCTCCGTACGGAGGAGGCTTACGTCGGCTGGATCCGGCGATTCGTCGTCTTCCACGGCAAGCGGCATCCGCGAGACCTCGGCGAGCCGGAGATCAATGCCTTCCTGACCCATCTCGCGGTGCAGGAGCGCGTGGCGGCTTCCACCCAGAGCCAGGCGCTGGCGGCTCTCCTTTTTCTCTATCGGCACGTTCTCGAGATCCCGTTTCCGAGGCTCGAATCGCTGATCCGCGCGAAGCGGCCGCGGCGGCTGCCCGTCGTTCTGACGAGAGAAGAAGTCCGCACGGTTCTCGATCGTCTCGACGGCGCCCCGAAGCTCGTCGCGACGTTGCTGTACGGCGGCGGTTTGCGCCTGCTCGAAGCGCTGCGGCTGCGCGTCAAGGACGTCGACTTCGCCCGGGCGCAGATCACGGTCCGGGACGGCAAGGGAAGGAAGGACCGCGTCACGATGCTGCCGAGCGCCATCCGCGAGTCTCTTCTCACCCACCTCGCCACGGTGCGCGAGCTCCACCGGGCGGATCTGGCGGTCGGGTTCGGCGCGGTGCTCATGCCGGACGCGCTCGATCGGAAGTACCCGGGCGCGGCGAAGGAATGGGGATGGCAGTGGGTCTTCCCGGCTGCTTCCCTCGGGCAGGATCCGCGCTCACGCGAGCTTCGCCGGCACCACCTGCACGAGAGCGTCATCCAGAAAGCGGTGAAACAGGCGGTCCGCGCCGGCGGGATCGACAAGCCGGCCTCCTGCCACACTCTGCGCCACTCCTTCGCGACCCACCTGCTCGAAAGCGGCTACGACATCCGAACGATCCAGGACCTGCTCGGGCACAAGGATGTCTCGACGACGATGATCTACACCCATGTTCTCAACCGCGGCGGCGTCCGGGGCGTCAGGAGCCCGGCAGACGTGCTTTGAAGGGCGAGTCTTGTCCCCGTTCTTGGTGCGGCGCGATGAAAGAGGTGTGGAAAAGAAGGCGATGCCTTTTTGTCGCGATCTGCGCCGCGAAAAAACGGTGTTAGCCCGCCGGATTTTGGCCCCCGTCGGGATCCAAAGCCGGATGGGAATCGTTCCGCATGAACAGGTTGGGCGTAAAATGCGAAGACAATGAACTGCCAATTCGGCATCTTGCCGCCGCGTTTGTCGAAAACGCTTAGTACGTCTAATTACATGTTATGCGGCCCCGAGGAACGATGACCGCGAAGGCATCGCCGAACCGCGTGCTTCTGCCCGGCGCGATTGGCTTCTATCTCCTGTTCATTGTCCTGACCTACGCCGGTGCGGGGAGGTGGGGGTTCTGGTTCGCGGTGGCATGGCCCTACTCCTTTCTTCTCGCGCTCCAGAAGTTCATCGGTGGCCCGGGAGAAGCGGGTTTCGTATTTGCGTGGGTGCTCGGCTTCGTGGCCGTGGCAATGTTCGCAAGGCAGCTCCAGAGAGTTTCGATCTTCGCCCGGCGGCCCGCCCTTGCTCTCGGTGCCTCGGCGGTGGCGTGGTACGTGCCGCTTGGAATCCTTACCATCGTGGCACTGGGAATCGCTCGCCTCTTCGGGTGGCCTTATGGCGAGTAATTCATTGTCGCTCGGTCCGCATAACATCGGCTTGCAGCGGACAGGCGATTGCGCGCCTGCCGCTGAACTCAAGTCGTTATGCGGCCCCGAGGAACGATGACCGCGAAGGCATCGCCGAACCGCGTGCTTCTGC
>DASTIQ010000104.1 GCA_035717485.1 Thermoanaerobaculia bacterium
GGCCGCTCCGACGGCGACCATCGCGAGCACGAAGCCGAGGTAATGGCGGATGATCGGCGCGTTGCCGTAGCCGAGGGCCTTCAGGATCGCGATCTGGTCTCGCTGCGTCTGGACGAGCCGGGTGACGACGACGTGCAGGAGGAAAACGGCCACCGCGAAGAAGATGCCCGGCACGATCCAACCCTCCGTGCGGAGCTCCGTCAGCTCGTTGTCGAGAAAGGCGTTCGAGACCTGGTCGACCCGTCCGTACGCCCCGAGGCTCCCCCAGCGGTCGAAGAGGCGATCGAGCGCGGCGATGACCGCCGGTTCGCTCGCGCCGGGGCCGAGCTCGACGGCGACGTCGTTGAAACCCCCTTCCATGTCGAACGCCGCGCCGACGGCGTCGCGGCGCATCCAGAGGACGCCGAACCGGCGGTTGTCCGGGAGGATCGCGCCCGCGCCGCGGATCTCGTAGACGTATTCGGGGGAGAGCGCGATTCCGACGATTCGGAGCGACTCCCATCGGCCATTGAGCACGGCGCCGACCCGGTCGCCGACGTCGAGGCGATTGGCCTTCGCGAACGCCTCGCTCGCGACCGCCTCGTTTCGCCTTCCCGGCTCCGGCAGGCGGCCCCGGCGGATCGCGAGCCGGTTGAGAAGCGGGGGAGAGATCCGGGGGATCGAGACGATACGGCCCGTCGCCGGCTCGCGCAGTCCGGGCACGTCGAGCGTCACCTCGACGACGACGCGCGCTTCCGAGGCGGCGACGCCGGGAATCGCCGCGACGCGCTTGAAGAGAGCGTCGGGAACCCGTTTGGCCGAGACGAAGACGTCGGCGAAGCGGTATCGCGCGTAGTAACCGTCGCGCGACAGCAGGATCGACCGGTAGGCGGAGCGGGTGACGACGAAGCTCGAAATCCCGCAGGCGACCACGAGCGCGACGGCGACCGCCGGCCCGCGGTGGTGCCAGAGGTCGCGCCGGAGCTTCCGGCCGAGCATGCTCATCGGCGGCTCACCACGCGAGCGTCTCCGGATCGGCCTTGCTCGCGTTCCGGGTGATCGAGGCGATCTCGCCGCTGACCATGCGGACGACGCGGTCCGCCATCGCGGCGATCGCGGCGTTGTGGCTGATCACGGCCGTCGTCGTCCCGAAGTCGCGGTTCAGCCGGGCGAGCACGCCGAGGACGAGCTTGCCGGTCTGGAAGTCGAGAGAGCCGGTGGGTTCGTCGCAGAGCAGGACGTCCGGGCGCTTGACGATCGCCCGCGCGATCGCGACCCGCTGCTGCTCGCCGCCCGACAGCTGCGCGGGAAAATGATCGAGGCGATCCCCGAGGCCGACGAGCCGGAGCGCGTCGCCGGCATCGAGAGGGCGCTCGGCGACTTCCGTGACGAGGGCGACGTTCTCGATCGCGGTCAGGCTCGGGATCAGGTTGAAGAACTGGAAGACGAAGCCGACGTGCTCGCGGCGGAAGCGGGTCAGCTCGGCGTCGTCGGCTCCCGTCAGGTCGTGGTCGAAGAACCGAACGGACCCGCTCGTCGGAACGTCGAGGCCGCCCAGGATGTTCAGGAGAGTCGACTTGCCGCTTCCGGACGGCCCCAGGATCACGATCAGCTCGCCCGGGTAGAGCTCGAAGTCGACGGACCGGAGCGCGGGGATGTCGACTTCGCCCATCCGGTAGATCTTGGTCAGTCCGAGCGCGCGGAAAACGGGAGACTTCCCGGCGAGCGGGGGGGACAGGGCGGCTTCGTTCACCTGCCCACGGTGCCACGTGCGGGCGGAGACCCTCCAGAGCCAATCGCACCATCGGGATCGAACCGCTTGAATGGCGCGAAGGATCGCGCGGATCCGGGTGGTACGATTCGGAAAAATGCAAGCCAACCCGGGCCGGCCCGTCCTCGTCGTCGAGGACGACGCCCAGATCCGCGACGTCATCGAGGAGCTGTTGCGGATCGAGGGATATCCCTCCCGGTGCGCGACCGACGGGGCCCAGGCGATCGCCCTCGTGCGCTCCGGCGTCCGGCCGTCGGTCATCCTTCTCGACAGCATGATGCCGCGGATGAACGGCGAGCAGTTCCTGAAAGTCCGCGGCGCCGACCCGGACCTGGCCGCGATCCCCGTCTACCTCATCTCCGCGAGCGGGAACCTCGACGAGACCACGGAGCGCTACCGGGTCGAGGGATTTCTCCGGAAGCCGTTCGACCCCGATCGCCTCCTCGAGATCGTCCGCCGCCACTGTCCCCGCGGATCGTCGGGATGAGCGGCACCGCCCGGAATGCCTCTTGACAACCGCTCATACAGTTCTATAGTTTTAGATATATGGATACGGATTCGCTGGCCGCCGCGTTCAAGGCGCTTTCCGACCCGACGCGCATGAAGATCCTGGCGCTCCTCCGGGAGCGCGGCCGATCCTGCTGCGACCTGATCGGGAAGCGCGAGCCGGGCCTCTGCGCGTGCGACGTGCAGGCCAGCGTGGGGCTCGCGCAGTCCGTCGTCAACCATCACATGCAGATCCTGATCCGCGCGGGAGTCGTTTCCGGGGAGAAGCGCGGACGCTGGATGTACTACCGGAGAAACGAGGCGGCGATCGCGGCGCTCGCGGAAGCGCTCGCGCGCGCCGTGTGATCCGCCGCCGTGCGCGGCCGAAAGGAGATCCCGTGGAAACCGACGAGACCACCAAACAGTTCATCCGGCAGCGGTACGCGAGCATCGTGACGGGAAAGCCGCTCCCGGTCTCCGCTTCCTGCTGCGCGTCGACCGAGCTCTCCTCGTTCGTCGAGGAGGGGTACGCGGGCATGGAGGGTTATGCCGCCGACGCCGACCTTTCCCTCGGGTGCGGCCTTCCGACCGCGCACGCCGGGCTCCGGCCGGGGGAGACGGTTCTGGACCTCGGGAGCGGCGCCGGCAACGACGTCTTCATCGCTTCGCGCGCGGTCGGTCCCTCGGGCCGGGTGATCGGCGTCGACATGACGCCGGAGATGATCGCGAAGGCGAACGCGAACGCGGCGAAGCTCGGCGCGAAGAACGTCGATTTCCGGCTCGGGGAGATCGAGGCGCTTCCGGTCGAGGACGGCACGGTCGACGTCGTGATCTCGAACTGCGTCGTCAATCTCGTTCCCGACAAGATGAGGGCCTTTTCCGAGATTCACCGCGTGTTGAAGCCGGGCGGCCGCTTCAGCGTCTCCGACATCGTCCTTGACGGCGAGCTCCCGCGGGCGGTCCGCCGGAGCGCCGAGATGTGGGCGGGGTGCATCGCGGGCGCCCTGCAGAAGGACGAATACCTCGGAATCGCGCGCTCCGCGGGATTCGACGTCGCGGTCGAGAAGGAACGGATGATCGAGATCCCCCGGGAGATCGTCGCGGCGGCGCTCGCGGGAGCCGTGCTGGAGAGCCCGGTTCGCATCCTTTCGATCACGCTGGCGGGACGGAAGCGCGGGTAGACCGGTGGATCGGCCCCGCGTCCTCTTTCTCTGCACCGGAAATTCCGCGCGCTCGCAGATGGCGGAAGCGATCCTCCGCCATCTGTCCCGCGGGGCGGTGGAGGTCGAGAGCGCCGGGAGCGATCCGCGGGCCCAGATCAACCCGTTCGCCCGCGAGGCGGTGAAGAAGGTCTTCGGCCTCGACATGGACGGGCAGCGCCCGAAGTCGATGAACGATTTCGTGTCGCAGAAGTTCGACTACGTGATCACGGTGTGCGACCGCGCGGCGGAATCCTGCCCGACGTTTCCGGGCGCGC